>DASRNO010000057.1:0-47180 GCA_035647375.1 Bacteroidaceae bacterium | reverse complement strand
AAATAAAATTGACGGATGGTAATAACCCAAAAGAACGAAATAAATAAATAAAACGAACTAATGAACTAACTACCTTAATTGTCTGTATGAAAATATCTCAAAGAACAAAATGCAAAAACCGAAATAAAATAAAAATTCTAACACGGAAAGCGGGTGCAAAGATAACAACCAAAAAAAAGATACACAAATAAAAGAACAAATAATTTAAAGAAAAAAGACTAAAAAAACTAAGTTATTTAAAAAAACTCGATATTTCCACAAGCTAAACATTCAGGACTATACAGATAGTCAACAACATATATACAATATTAGCTCTTGAAAGAGATAATATTAAAAACATCACCTCCGCAAAAATAAAAACTTACACTCAATAAAGTAACTTTCGAATACATTCAGTACCATCAATATATTTTGTCTTCTCTATTACAATACCGTGTGCCGGAATCTCTATTTCTATGCCTTTAAGATTAAAATAGCTCTTTGATAAAATCTCTTTCTCGCTAAGAGGTACATCTATTTTTGTCGATATATGAATAAAATCTCCCCACACCTGATGTGCCTGATATTGATTGAAAGAATAACCTGAAACATACAACAAACACTCTGACACTCTTACATTGAAGAAACTATTCTCCAAACATGAGGGTGGAATATGGCTAAGGCTATGAATCTCTGCTAAATTTACACACAAGGAGAAGGAGAAAGGACCTATCTCTACCAACCCTGAAGGAAGTAGTACCGAAGTCAGATTTAAACTATTTTCAAAAGCATAATCACTAATGATCTCCACCTCTGGAGGAAGAGAGTATTGGGTGTTAGCCGATGCTGTGGGATATGTTATAAGTTTTTTTACCGATTTATCGAATAAAACTCCCTCAATCCCGGAATAGTTGCTATTTAAATTATCAACTACAATCTTCTCTAAAGAGAGACAACCCAAAAATGCCATCTGGCCTATATTTACAACATTACGAGGTATAAATATCTCTTGTAATGATGTGCAAGAGTAAAATGCGTTCATCCCAATATTCACAATACTCTCGGGCAAATTAATTCGGGAAAGTGACAAACATCTAAAAAATGAGGAGTTTCCAATATCTGTCAAGGTGTTAGAAAAACTCACACTATCAAGATTAACACAATTAAAAAAAGCACCCTCACCTATATAGTTGACACCATTATTCATAGTAACAACAGAGAGGTTAGTGCAATTATTAAATGCATATATCGCTATAGTATCTACTGTACCGGGTATATTCACAGAGATAAGATTAGCCTGACCGGCAAAAGCATTTGGAGTAATCGATCTTGTTCCATCATGTACTATAAGCGAAGTATTAGATGGCATAGCTCCCTTATATCCAAAAAGTACATTGCTCAAGTATAAGAAACCATCTGCCTGATTGTTATACCATAAGGTTCCGGAAAATGCGTTAGATGCCAAATAACGTAATTTACTCTCTTCTCCAAAATTTATCGAACCCAAAGAGAGGCAATTGCTAAAAGCATTATCAGAAATGAAAAAAACTCTGTCGGGTATGGATATTTGATCTATTAGTTCACAACCTTTAAAAGCTTTGGTGCCAATTGAGGTGACTCCATCGGGGAGTATTATAGCATTCAATGAGCTACAGTTTTCAAATAGAGATTCATTTATTGCCGTCAAGGATTGGCTCAATGTAACACTTGAAAGGTTATAACAATTCCGAAAAGTGGAATTTCCAATATCAAGAAGAGTATTCGGGAAAATAACCGTTTCTAAATTATCACAGTGAGAAAATACCTCTTGACCGATATATGACAAATTAGGAGAGGTTGATAGATCAAATGAATTCAAAGAGGAACAGCCCGAGAAAGCAAAATCCGAAATTGACTCAAGGCTTATGGGGATATTTATATCTGAAAGCATATAACAATCCATAAAGCTTTCATAACCTATTGTTTTCAAACCATCGGGTAGAGTCACCTTTAAAAGATTACTACAACCACTGAATAACCCGTTACTCAAATTCTCCAGACCTTCAGGAAGCAATACGGTATCTAAACTGATACAGTTGTAAAATGCTAATTCGCCTATTTCACATACGCTAGAAGGAATTGATATAGACGACATTTCCTGTTGAGAATAGAATGCACCTGATGACACGCTCACAACATAGGGTTCAATAAATATTGCAGAGTCTTTGGGAATTTCACCCTTGAAAGAGTATAAAACTCTATTAATATAGACCATTCCATCCGGTAAATTATTATACCATGAAGTGCCTGTAAAGGCATCGGCACCAATAGACTCCACGCTTTCCGATATATTTATATTAACAAGGTATGAACAATTCATAAACGCCTTCTGTTCTATTATAGAGACAGAGGAGGGTATTGAAAGCTCCACTATGTTCCAAGATGAAAAAAATGCGGACTCACCAATAGTGGTTACTGAATAAGAGATACTGGTATTAGGATTTGTTACAACAGCAGGAATAAAAACGGGTGAAAAAGTAGATAGCTTGTTTCCTCTAACTGTCACAGAGGAGTTGTCAGAGTTAATGGAATATACTATACCCCCAACTACAAAATCTGTTGCCTTAACAGACAACATAAAACTAAACAGAACAGATAGGATAAAACAAAGCTTTTTCATTCTAAAGTATTTGAATAAGGAGAGACAATTTTCGTAATAATAAAGCAGAAAAACAACTATTTCCTTTCAAAAATAATATAATAATCCGGTCAGAGCAAAAAATACTCTGACCGGATTATCATATACAAAGCTAAATGCTATGTTGTCACCTCAGGCTCCGGAACAATAAGCTTGTATCCTTTACCATGAATGTTTATGATCTCTACAGAGTCATCATCTCTAAGATGCTTGCGCAACTTGGTGATGTAAACATCCATACTTCTGGCATTAAAATAGTTGTCGTCAATCCAGATTGTCTTAAGTGCAAAATCGCGCTGAAGAATCTCATTCTGATGAGCACACAAAAGACTGAGTAACTCTGACTCTTTAGTTGTAAGCTTAGTCTGCTTGCCATCTATGGAGAGCAGCTGTTTCTGAGTATCGAAAGTAAAGTTCCCAATTTTATACATGTTGTTCTCGCGCAATTTCTTACCTCTTACTCTACGAAGAATTGCCTCAACACGAAATGTTAACTCTTCCATACTGAAAGGCTTAGTGATATAGTCGTCTGCCCCTATTTTGAAGCCGTCTAATATATCCTCTTTTAGAGTTTTTGCCGTAAGGAAAATAATGGGTATCTCTGAATTGGCGGAACGAATCTCCTTAGCCAATGTAAACCCATCTTTCTTAGGCATCATCACATCCAATACGCAAATGTCAAATTTACTTCTTAAAAATGCCTTATAACCGGCATCACCATCAGGACAAAGCTCTGCATTATAGCCCTTAGCTTGTAAATACTCTCTCAGTAACATGCCAAGATTCTCGTCATCTTCGCATAATAAAATGTTTAATTTTTCTTCCATCTTAATAGTTATTTAATTAAAGGTAATGATATAATAAATTTTGTTCCCTGTCCAAGTTCACTTTCTGCTCTAATACTCCCATTATGATCTTGTATAATTTTTCTTACATATGCCAATCCCAGCCCAAATCCCTTCACATTGTGAATATTTCCGGTATGTACGCGATAAAATTTTTCAAAAATCTTTTTTAAATCCTCCTTCTTTATACCCATACCATTATCGGATATAGAGATCATAAGTTTTCCTGTTTCATTCCAGGTTCTTATTACCAAATAGGGATTCTCATCGCTTCTTTTATATTTAACCGCATTGTCCATAAGATTGAAAATAACATTTGTGAAATGCATTTCGTCAACCAATACAAAAGGATCGTCTGCGTCAAATTGGCTATCTATAGTGCCACCATAATTTTCAACTTTTATGGTGAATGTTTTTACTACTCCATGAATCAACTCGTTTATATCCATCTCCTTAATTTTCATGGTGTTGCCTTGCTTCTCAAACATAGACATCTGCAAAACCTTCTCCACCTGAAAACGCAACCTCCTTGTCTCGTCGTTTATAACTCCAGAGATATGCTTGAACATTTGTGGCGATTTAACAACAGATACATCGTTAAGCATCTGTGCCGCCAATGAGATGGTGGATATGGGGGTTTTAAACTCGTGAGTCATATTGTTGATAAAATCATTCTTTATCTCTGTTAATCTTTTCTGCCTAAAAACGATATATAGAATAGACATAAATGTTACAAGCAAGACAAAGGTGAAAATTAACGACGGAATCATAAAACGAACCGATTTATAGATATAATCCTCTAATGTGGGAAAATAGACTCTCAAAACACCCATCTTGTTTGGTGGATCATTTCTAAAAATGGTTTGTGAGTAGGAGTTTCTCAAATTTTTAGGATTGAAATCCTCACAACCACACGAATAGATAACTCTTCCACTTGTAGTTGTAACTACAAAGTGAAACGGTAAATCAATACCGTTGTTTTTTAGATCGGCAGTGAGATCGTTTGCCAGTTTAATAAAATTAATCCTTTCAGAGAGTGGTTTATTACTAGCCGTATTGAGCATGCTGTAAACAACTTCGTCAAGAAGTGCTCTCTGAATTATATATCTCTTTATAAAATTCTCTTGCAAGGCCCTACTCTTCTCTGTAATTGTATAACCTCCCCCATTGCCAGGACGAGGCATTTGTAGAGATGGTAAAGAGGAAGAAGGAGAAGGAACGGTTGTTATACTCTGTTCCACCATTGAAAATGAACCGTCTGCATCTCTTACTACTATATGCTGTAGTATACCATCAACATGATCGCTAAATGAGTATCTACTCTTTTCCATCTGCTCTATATCCTCCTCAAGATAATGTCTGGCCTCCTCTAATTCTAAATTGTGGGTGGATTGATAAAGACTACGTTTGACAGATTCGTCAAACTGTTCCTGACGCATAATGGCCATCTCTCTAATATAGCCAAGTTGTAAATAGAGTAATATAAGAAATGATACTCCTATCACTCCTCCTAAAATCCACATTGTCGATTTTCTCATCTCTATTTAGATTATTTGTAGTTTCCTAAAAAACAATACAGACATTTAAAATTTAATGAAATCTTTGTTAAATTCTAGTCTCTACAAATATAAGTCAATAATGTGACTTTTATATTTTTTAAGCTAATTATTTAAGCTTTTTTAGCAAAAAAGAGGGGGCAACTTAACTATTACCCCCTCTTTTAATTGTCATTTTGTTAACTATCTACTCTTCATCCTTGTTTTTCTGTTCAAACTCTTTTATTAATTTATCTTGAATATCAGAAGGCACAAGTTCATAAGCATAAAGTGTCATATTAAACGATCCACTTCCTCCCGTAATTGAACTAAGTGATGTAGAGTAGGAGGACATCTCTTTTAATGGAACTCTGGCTTTTAAAATCTGATACATTCCCTCTGTCTCCATACCCATTATCATACCGCGACGCCCTTGCAAATCACTCATAACATCGCCCATGTATTCTGATGGCATAAAAACCTCTACATCGTAAATAGGTTCAAGAATTTTTGGCCCTGCCTCTCTGAAAGCGATACTAAAAGCGTTCCTACCGGCTAGCATAAATGAGATTTCATTAGAGTCTACCGGGTGCATCTTACCATCATAGACTATAACACGCACATCTCTAGCATAAGAACCTGTCAATGGTCCTTGATCCATTCGTTGCATAATTCCTTTAAGAATAGCTGGCATAAAACGAGTATCAATGGATCCACCAACAATGCTGTTAACAAAAACCAGCTTCCCACCCCACTCTAACGGATACTCTTCAACACTTCTTGTGCTAATTTTATACTCCTGATTACCGAATTTCATAATTTCCTGTATCGGCTTGCCCTCTTCGAAAGGCTCTATAATCAGGTGAACTTCTCCAAACTGACCAGCTCCACCGGACTGTTTTCTGTGTCGATAATCGGCTCTGGCCTGTTTTGTAATTGTCTCTCTATAGGGAATTTTTGGCTCCTCGAATATTATATTCAATTTGTCAATAGACTCAACACACCATTTGAATGTGCGTAAATGAAATTCACCTTGACCATAAAGTATTACCTGTCTAAGCTCTTTTGATTGCTCTATTACCAAAGTTGGATCCTCCTCACGCATTCTCGAAACTATAGACATCATCTTTTCAATGTCCGATTCATTTACTGGTCTAACAGCACGCGAATATTTAGAATTAGGGTATTTAATAAAATTAAATAGGTTATCATTGCCTTTAGAATTCAATGTGTTGCCTGTTTTAACATCTTTCATTTTAACAGTACATCCTATATCTCCCGCATTCAACTCTGTTACTGCCGTACGGATTGAACCGTTACTTACAAACAACTGGGTAATACGCTCCTTTGAATTACGATTTATGTTGGAAAAATCCTCCCCCTCTTTTAATGTACCACACATAACCTTAAAATAAGATATGGCACCTATATGATTCTCTACAGTTGTTTTGAAAACAAATAGAGATGTGTATCCATCTGATTTAGGAGTAACCTCTTCGCCCTTTGCATTCTTAACCGGATTAACGTCTAAAGGAGTTGGAGCAACTCTACATAGAATATCAATAAGACGGCTTACTCCAATATTTTTTAACGCTGAAAGAGATAAAACAGGATAGAGATCTCCTAAAGCGATCCCTTTCTTAACTCCCTCAATAATTTCATCGTTTGATAATTCACCATTTTCAAAAAACTTCTCCATCAACTCCTCATCGTTTTCGGCCGCTGCCTCCATAAGCTCGTTACGTAGAGAGTCTGCTTTAGAAGTGAGAGAAGCAGGTATATCTTCAATAACGGGAGCTACGCCATCTGATGAATATGTCTGCATATTCATAGATAATATATCAACTATGCTTTTAAAATCTGCTCCGGTACTCTCTGGAAACTGTATTGGATGAACTTTTGATCCAAACTGGGTACGCAGTCCCTCTAAAACGCTGTCATAATCGCACTTATCGCTATCTAAATTGTTTACAACAAAGATTATAGGTTTATTCAGCTTGTTGATTAGACGGAAACTGTTTATAGCCCCCACCTCTATTCCATATTGCCCATTAATTAGTATAATGGCTGATTCGGCTATATTCACTGCTGTTACCACCGCACCGGAAAAATCATCAGAGCCGGGACAATCGATAAAGTTCAGTTTGTTTTCACCCCGTTCTATTCCACAAACAGTAGAAAAAACGGAATAACCGTACTCCAGCTCCACAGCCGATGTATCACTTACAGTGTTTTTGGCATTTATACTGCCACGACGTTTAATTACACCACCCTCGAACAGCATGCTCTCAGTCAGAGTGGTTTTTCCAGACCCAGAACCGCCTACTATAGCAACATTCCGAATGTCTCTTGTCTTATAACTTTTCATCTAAGTTGGTTAATAAAATAAAGTAATAATTATTCTGTAATAATGGATTATTTTGTAGCGCCACAAATCTAACTAATTCTGTTGAATACTCAAATATAATACTATAAGAAGTTGAATCTATATTAGCATGTTTTTTACTATTTTTGCCACATCATGGCTGGATTATATATTCATATTCCTTTTTGTGAATCAAGATGCGCATATTGCGATTTTTTTTCTACTACCCAAAAAGAGTCTATTCCAAGTTACATATACGCGTTAGAGAGTGAAATAATTCAAAAAAAAGAGTGGCTAAAAGAGGAGGTTATTGACACCATCTATTTTGGAGGTGGAACACCTTCTACTTTGGATAGAAAATATTTGATGTTACTTTTAGATCAAATTAAACGCTGTTTTACTCTCAATCCCAGCGCTGAAATAACAATCGAAGTTAATCCCGATGATATCTCAAAAAAATATGCACAGACACTTTTTGATCTCAAATTTAACCGTGTAAGTATTGGAATACAGAGCCTGAATAACGATATACTTAAGCTTATAGGTAGAAGGCACAGCTCTAAACAAGCTATAGATGCCGTTAGAAATTTCTGTGAGGTTGGATTTAAAAATATTAGTATAGATCTGATTTATGGAATTCCCGGACAAACTACAGAGAGCTTTATTGATGATATTAACAGAGTTCTCTCTTTAGATATAACTCATATTTCAACCTACCATCTCTCTTACAAAAAAGGCACAAAAATGAGCAGGCTAAAGAAACAGGCTAAAATAACACCGATTAGTGAGAACTGCAGTCGAACTATGTATGACACTCTATGCCGAATTATGAGAGAATCTGGTTTTGTACACTATGAAATATCAAGTTTTTGCAAACCGGGTATGGAATCTAAACACAACAGTAACTACTGGAATGGTACAAAATATCTGGGAGTTGGTGCCGGAGCTCACTCTTATAATAGAGAGAAACGTTGTTGGAACATTTCCAATCTTGACCTATATATTAAGGGTATAAAAGAGAGTAAGATGGTAACTCAAGAAGAATCTCTATCTTGCAAGGATAAGATGAACGAAATGCTTATGTTATCTCTTAGAACATTGAAAGGCCTTGATATGGATCTATTTGTATCTAAATTTGGAGATAAATCGGGGGAGAGTATAATGATTAATGCAGAAAAATATATTAATGCAGGTTCTCTGTTGATTGATAAAGGTGTTTTAAAATTTACCGAACAGGGCCTGTTTGTTAGTGATAATATTATTAGTGAACTCTTCTTTTAAATTTAAGATAGAATTTTTTTTATCAGTTTGATTACATGTTCGCCTATCTGAGTGGCAGCCAACATAGTAGTAGCTTCTGAATAGACTCTTACAATAGGCTCTGTGTTACTCTTTCGCAGATGTACCCATTTGTCCGCAAAATCAATTCTAACTCCGTCGACACAATTTATCTTCTGATCAGCATAAGCTAACTTAACCTTCTCTAATATAGCATCTATATCAACATCGGATTTTAAATCAATACGATTTTTTGCTATAAAATATTGAGGATAATATTTTTTTATTTCGCTAACTCTTTTTTTTTCATGAGCTAAGAAACTAAGAAATAGAGCTATACCCACTAATGCATCACGGCCATAGTGTAAGTCGGGATAAATAATCCCTCCATTCCCCTCGCCTCCGATAACAGCGTTGGTATGTTTCATCATCTCAACCACATTCACTTCGCCTACTGCCGAAGCTGAGTATTTATGCCCATATCTTTCTGTTATATCGCTAAGTGCTTTTGTGGAACTAAGATTCGACACCGTATTACCCGGCTGATGCCTCAATACATAGTCGGCCACTGCTACTAATGTATACTCCTCGCCAAACATACCACCTTTCTCGTCAATTATTGCAAGGCGATCAACATCAGGATCTACAACAAAACCCACATCACACCCTCCTTGCTTCATCAGATACATAATATCAGTTAAATTTTTTTCCAAAGGTTCCGGATTATGCTTAAAATCGCCCGTAGGCTCACAATATAACTTTTTAATGGCTTTCACTCCAAGTTGATTGAGAAGTTGAGGTAAAATTATACCGCCAACAGAATTTATACAATCTATAGCTACAGTGAATTCAGCATTTTTTATTGCTTCCACATCAACCAACTTTAGAGATAAAACTGACTCTATATGACGCTTAGAGATCTGATTGTTTTCGTAATATTGCCCTAGGTTATCAACATCTGCATAAACAAATTGACCGGATTCAGCTATCTCAAGTACCTTATTACCATCGGATTCATTTAAAAATTCTCCTTTGCTATTAAGTAATTTAAGAGCATTCCAATGTCGAGGATTGTGACTAGCTGTAAGAATAAGACCTCCATCTGCCTTTAGCCATGTTACTGCCAATTCTGTTGTAGGGGTCGAAGCCAAACCAATATCCACAACATCAAACCCCATACCAATCAATGTTCCGCAAACCAGATGTCGAACCATAGAACCAGAAATCCTCGCATCGCGGCCAACAATAATACTACGGGCATTAGGAGAGTTATTACGAATAAAAGTTGCGTAAGCAGATACAAACTTAACTATGTCGATTGGAGTAAGCCCCTGGCCCACTACTCCTCCAATTTCTCCGCGTATTCCGGAGATAGATTTTATCATTGCCATTTTTGAGGCATTATTGTTAATTCATAAAAACATGGGTAAACATTGCTTGCAGCCTGCCGAGTACCCTCATTGTGTGGTAAAATAAGCCTTATTTTTGCCGATGGCGGACCATTATAAAAACCAGGTTTAATATAAGGAAGAGCCATAATCCATCCATTAGGTACTGCACTACCATATATGGCAAACATATTACCGGATGTAAAAGAAGCAGAGTATACACTCTCACTCCTAATACAGGTAAAAATATCAGGATCTGTATTGTAAAGGTTAATTGTAAGTGTGTCGGCTTCAAAAATTGCATATTCGTAATATCTTGCTGTCAACACTTTTCTCTCACCATCAGCTATAGCTTCACCCGTACCCCTTCGAACAATCTGCATATAGACTCCCTTATCTTGGAAATAGACATATTCGTTTTTGGAAAAATCGGGGCCGGTTTCCGGATTGTTAGTTATAGTGTCTCTAAGAAATTCTTCGATAGATATTATATCTATCCTGTTTTCGTCAATAAAAGCGTTAATCCAATGTTTTTCTTTTGCTTTTTGGTCAGCATAAGTCTCGGTTTTATTGCAGGAAGAGAGTAATAATGTAAAAATTATATAAGATAACAGATATATATGGGTATTCCTCATCTTGTGGATTTTTTGCCGGGTTGTCACAATAGCTAAATTTTGGTATTGTTATTTTTAAACAATTGAATAATTCTTTTATCAGTTGACATGGACCACTCTTTCATGCCCTGTTCAAAACGGTCTACAGCCTGTTGCATTGTTCCCTCAAATTCTCCTCCCGAAGCGTTAAGATGCCCTCCACCATTGAAATAGTCGGCGGCAAAACGATTACAAGGCACATCGCCTATAGAACGTAAAGATATTTTTATAAGATTCTTACGAAAATCCTCTACCATAAAAACAGAGAAAATTATTCCGCCTATCTGAAGAGGAATGTTCACAAATCCCTCAGTATCTCCTTTAGTGTAATCAAATTTGTGCAACTCACTAACTGTAAGAGTAATTAGCGATGTCGAACTCTCTGAAAAAATATTCATTTTTTTATAGAGAATATATCCCATCATTTTGAAACGACTATCAGAATAGTTGTTATACACTTTTCTATATATCTCGTCCTTATCTATACCTTTTTTTATCAACTGCCCAATAATAAAATATATCTGAGCCTGATTGCTGTTATAAACAAATCCACCTGTATCGGTCATCATACCAACATAAATACACTCTGCCATCTCTTTTGTAATGTTGGAAAATTCACCCAAAGTACATAAAAAATGAAAAATCAACTCTGATGTTGACGATATTTCAGGACGGGAAAGTACTAAATTACAAAAGGAGTCAGGATAAGGATGATGGTCAATCATTATCTTTTTTGCCTTGGAGAAGAGTAAACTGGTAGATGCCTGCCCAACTCTTCCTGATGAGTTGAAGTCCAGACAACAAACAACATCGGCTTGTTCTAATAACTCTGCGGCCTTATCAGGATTCTCTTCAAAAACCATGATATCGTCCGATCCCGGCATCCATGTCAAGTACTTAGGTATATTATCAGGAACAATAAGAGTAGTCTCTTTTCCCAATCCCTTAAGGTAATGATATAGCGCCAACGAAGAGCCAACAGCATCTCCGTCGGGCGAAATATGTGTAATAATTACAAAATGATGCGCCCACTCTTTCCAAATACGAAAATCGAGCACATCTTTTTTACTGAATACATTATCGAACATCCGCTCGTATTATATTAAAACGCAAAGATATTGAATTCGGAGTAATAAGCAAACTCTTTTCTATTTTCATCTATCTCATCTTATATTAAAGAAATATAATCAAATTGATAAGACTCAAAACTGCCACGGAATATAGAGCATATACCAATAATCTACTCTTCTTACTAATTAAATAACCGCAAACAAATGCTATTATTATATATACAATAAATACTTGGTATGGATTGGATAGCTCTAAAGATAGAGCTGAACCGGGCAATTTAGTTATATAATCCAGAAAAAAATTCACAAACTTCACAATCAATGAAAGTAAAAGTATTATCAACGAACGAATAAAGGGTATTACTGATACTACCCATAGAATCATTGAAAGCAGTACAACAACAAACATAAGTGGTATGACAATCAAATTTGTTATAAGAAAATAGGTTGAGAAATTGGAAAAATAATATATTACTAAAGGTGCTGTCCCTATTTGTGCTGCTATCGATACGGAGATAATATCGTATATGTATCTGCCAACTGCTGTTTTAAATTCAACCAATTTTGCAACTCTATTTTGTAATAAAATAATAGAAAAAACCGCACTGAAAGAGAGTTGAAAACTGACCTCATAAAGACTTTTCGGATCAAAGAACAAAATAATCAGGGCTGCAAATGCCAAGCTATTAAGCGACGAGCCCTCTCTATACAATCCTCTGCCCAACGCAACCATGGAGAACATTATAAGAGAACGAACAATCGAAATTGGCAAACCTATAAGAACGGCATAATACCATAACATTAACACTATTATGGTCTCTTTTACCCATCGTAACCTGCCTCTGTTCATAAATGTCGGGAATATTATAGATAAAATCAAATACATAATCCCAACATGTAGTCCGGAAACAGCCAGCACATGACTTGCACCCGATTTTGAATACGTCTCTTTTGTTTCTCGGCTCAACTCATCTTTACTACCAAGAGTTACAGCCGATACAACCCCCAATTCCTGACCTGAAAGACCCCATTTATTATAGAGGTCTAACATTTTTTTTCTTCTCTGTAATGCTATAAGAGAGTAAGATTGTTTAGGTTTTACATCTAAAAACATCCACTTTTGAGCATTAACCCACAAACTACCCGAAATGCCTTTTCTATATAGATACTCGGCATAATCAAAAGTGGTAAAACTAGAGGATGGCTTATCTATTTTTCCATAAAACATCACCGTCTGACCGGGAATCATGCCGGAAGATATTGAATCTTTTGGTATATATAAATAAATTTTCTTTCCCGCATATGTATGTTCAGAATCATTTTTATTCTCATCAATAAGAGTGAGCTGACACAAATAACTATTCTCCTTCTCTATAGGATAGTCGGTTACCAAACCACAATATAGACGCTCATACTCCGGCCAATCCACATATAATCGAACTCTATCAATAGTAAATAAATAGGCACCCGCAGCAAAAAATAATAGAAAAATACCCACTCCGAAAAGAGACGTTTTCTTTTCTCTGAGTATCATAGAAAGAGTTAACAACAAACCCGAAACGATCATCAATAGAATAGATATTGAGATCAACCGGTCGGAATAATCTAATGAAAAATATCCCGCCCCCGTTATGCCCACAATAAGTGGAATAACAAGACGTAAAACCGGAAAGTCTGATATTAGCCTCTTTTCATTCACATACTCTTAAAATCGCAAATGGCTTTTACCGGATCTGAAGAGCTGAAAATAGTGTCACCAGAAACCAAAACATCCACACCGGCAGCCACCAGTCTGGGTCCCGTTTCCATATTCACACCACCATCAACCTGAATCAGAGCCTTTGATCCTGTTTCGTTGATTAAAGAGCGAAGTCTTTGAATTTTACCAATAGAATTTTCAATAAATTTCTGGCCTCCAAATCCGGGATTAACAGTCATTATAAGCACCATATCTACATCGCAAATAATATCTGTAAGCACAGATACAGGAGTTGATGGATTTAAAGTTACTGCGGCTTTCATTCCTAACTCTTTAATCTGGTTTATTACCCTATTAAGGTGAATACAAGCCTCGTAATGAACATTTAAGGACATTACACCAAGATCTTTAAAGTTTTTCAAAAACTTTTCTGGTTGAACTATCATTAAATGAGCATCCAAAGGTTTTTCACAATATTTAGCAACATATTTTAAAACTGGGAATCCTATAGATATATTGGGAACAAAAACCCCGTCCATTATATCCAGATGTAACCAATCCGCTTCACTGCGATTAATCATCTCCAAGTCTTTCCTCAAATTTCCGAAATCTGCTGACAATAATGAGGCTGCAACAATTACACTCATGTTTTTTTAGATTTTTTAATTTAACGAGAGTGACTGTATTTTAGGAGGAACTCCATCTAATATTTTAAAATTCCTCGCAAAATCTCTAATAAAATCTATCGTTTTTTCTGAAGGTGATAATACCTTTTCGTTTTTTAAAGCGTCAATAATGATTCTCTTGTGGAGAATTGAAAGTGTAGAAGTTCTATCCATAGGCAAATCTTTGTTTACATTAAAACGCAAACATTTACTGATTATTATGTGGATAGGAAAATATTGTTTTTACAGCGTAAGAACAATGTTTTTCTCTTCGGCCATTTTTCTCATATTAATCAGAGCATATCTCATACGTCCCAGAGCAGTATTAATTGAGACATCTGTTATATCGGCTATATCCTTAAAGCTAAGATTTTGATAAAAACGCATATAAACTACCTCTCTCTGATTATCAGGCAACATTCCTATTAACCTTCTAACATCGTCAATAATCTGATTGTTTACTATCTCTTCTTCTATGTTAGTATCAGAAAATTGAGCACTATTGAATAAATCGTTAGGGTAAGCATCGTTTGAAACAACTTTATGATTGCGTTCTTGCCTAAAATTGTCGATAACAAGATTGTGGGCGATACGAGTCAACCACGCACCAAATTTACCATTTTTTGAATATCCTCCCCGTTGTAAGGTAATAATAGCCTTAACAAAAGTCTCCTGGAATATATCCTCGGCCAACACGCTGTTACGTACAATAAAAAATATATACGAGAACAGTTTGTCTTTATAACGGTTGAGTAAAATATCGAACGCCTGATTGTTCCCTTTTGAATAAAGATCGACAAGCATATCGTCGCTCTTGAGATTCAAATTATTCATTACTTCAAATTTATTGGTTTACTGAGTAATGTTTAGATCAATAGGCAATTTTTTTAATGTGAATAATAGTACAAACGTATTATTTTTTTTCTTTATTAGCAAGTTTTTAGCCATTTTTTTATTTATACAGCTATTTCATTTAAAAAAATCATCTTTAGTGATGGAATTCCCACATAAAAAAGATACTACACTCATCTGTTTTTTCCCCGCAGGCTGTATAGTCAAAAGTCTAATATAACCATCCGCAACCGCAACATCCAGAAACTTTCTACCATCAGTATGTATTTGACCTGAAGCGTGCTTTACCACACTCTCTTGCTTTTCAACCTCTAAAACTTTAAACTCCATATTTTTTTGATCAGAAGTGCACAGTTCACTCCAAGCCCCAGGATAAGGAGCAAATCCACGGATAAAATTACAGACCGAATCCATGTTATTATGCCACGGTATTCTACGAGTCTCTTTGAATATTTTAGGAGCAGGTTTTAATAATATATCTCTCTCTGTAATAATATCAGACTGTCTAGTTTTATTTACCTGCCCCTTAATAATTTGTTCAATTGTTTCTAAAAGTAACAACGCACCCTCAATCATTAATTTGTCATGTAGAGTAGCGACATTGTCGGCGGGCTCTATCTCAACAGTTCTCTGACTTATTATATCTCCTGTATCTATATCATGTCTGATAAAAAAAGTGGTCACTCCTGTTACACTCTCTCCATTAACTAAAGCCCAATTTATAGGAGCAGCACCACGATATTGTGGTAAAAGAGATGCATGTAGGTTTATTGTGCCAAATTTAGGCATACCCCATACTGATTCAGGTAACATTCTAAAAGCTACTACTATTTGCAGATGGGCATTATAAGATTTTAGTATGCTCAAGAAATTTTCATCTTTCAAACTCTCCGGTTGTAACACCGGGATACCGAGCGATATAGCAAGACGCTTTACCGGGCTCTTAGAGAGAACACTTCTGTGACGCCCAATTGGTTTATCGGGCATAGTAACAACAGCTACTACATTATAACCCTTCAAGATTATTCTGTTTAATGAAAACTCCGCAAATTCCGGAGTGCCCATAAAAATTATTCTTAATTGTGATTTTTTCATAAACTACTCTTCTGAAAATTCTATAAGAACATCTCTGTATGAGTTGAATATCTTTGATTTGGAAACAAATCCCACATATTTGCCATCAACCTCCTCTACAGGCAGATTCCATGCACCTGTATCGTCGAACTTATGCATAACAACCTCCATCGGATCATTAATTGATAATCGAGCGGGAGGAGCCTCCATAAGTCTCTTTACTTTGAATTTCTGATAAAGCTCCTGACGAAACATAATATTTCTGATGTCCTCTAACTTAACCACTCCCACTAATTTTTTCTCCGAATTTAGTACAGGAAACAGATTTCTTTTTGACTTGGAGATAACACCTATAAGTTTACCTAAAGTCATGTCGGGAGAGACGGGCAAAAAATCCTTCTCAATTACATTCTCTATCTTCATAAGTAGAAGAACAGATTGATCCTTATGATGTGTAAGTAATTCACCCTTCTGTGCAAGTCTTTTGGAATATATACTGTGGGGTTGGAATATTTTTATTATAAGATATGACACTATTGAAACAATCATAAGAGGCAAAAACATGGAATAACCTCCCGTAAGCTCGGCTATCAAGAAAAAACCGGTAAGAGGGGCATGCATAACGCCCGACATAAGCCCGGCCATACCGAAAAGTGCAAAATTCCCAAACGGCACATTCATGCCAGGAAAAAAGTAAGATATACCCTTAGCAAAAACAAAGCCTGTAAGACAGCCCACAAATAGGCTGGGAGCAAAAAGGCCTCCACAACCGCCACCCTCATTTGTTGCAGTCGCGGCAAACGCTTTCATCAAAATTATTAGCAAAAGATAGAGAATAAGCATATTTCCATGACCATAGAAAAGAGAACCGGAAAGAGCTATATTACGAAAAGACTCCTCGTCCATTTGTCCACTATTTAACAATAACGCAATTGTGTCATACCCCTCGCCAAACAACGGAGGAAAAAGGAATATCAATATACTTATAATGGCAGCTGCTATTAAAAAAATTTTATATGGACTTTTAAAACGTTTAAACCAGGTCTCTAAACGGTGCATGGTTGAAGAAAAATAGAGCGATACTAAACCACACACCACACCCATAACAAGTACGTAAGGAATCCAATCTAAAACAAACGGAGTGTTAGCTGCAAAATGGAACATAGCATCAGTACCTGTAAATATATAAGATATTGTTGCTGCGGTAACAGACGATACCAATAACGGTAGCAAAAATCCCATACTTAAATCTAACATCAAAACCTCAAGTACAAAGACCAATCCAGCAATAGGAGCTTTGAATATCCCCGCTATAGCGCCTGCTGCACCACAACCTATTAGCAACATCAAAGTTCTGTGCTCCATTTTAAATAATCTGCCTACATTGGAGCCTATGGCCGATCCAGTTAAAACAATAGGAGATTCGGCTCCCACCGACCCTCCCATTCCAATGGTGATTGCACTCGCTAGCAAAGAGGACCACATATTATGTTTTTTTATTCTTCCTTGCTTTTGTGATATTGAATAAAGAATTTTAGTTACTCCATGTCCTATATCGTCTCTTACAACATAGCGAATAAAGAGTCCTGACAAAAAAATTCCAATTACCGGATAAATTAAATATAGATAATTAACTCCTGCTTTGTCAAATTGGCTTGTAAGAAGCTCATGAATAATTGATATCAGATATTTTAAAAAAATTGCAGCAAAGGCAGAAAACGCCCCCACTAACAGACTAAGAATAAGAATAAATTGTCTCTCCTTTATGTGCCTTTCTCTCCACAAAAGAAAACGACTCATAATATTACTGTTTCTCTTCGAATTCATTGTTATTCTCTTATTATCTTTATCAATCCCCCATCTCCCAATTTTATTATGCTTGACGGTGTAGAACAATTCGTATCCCCTTGACGATAAGAGACAACATAGTCTACAGCATTGATAATGTCTGTAGATATATTAGAAAAGCTCAAAGGTGTCTCTTCTCCGCTTATGTTGGCAGAGGTGGAAACTATCGCACCTCTAAATCTAAAGCATAATTCCTTTGAAAAGGGCTCTTGCGTTACACGTATTCCCACACTTCCATCTTTGGAAAGTAGCTCTGGTGCCAGATTTCTGGCTCTATCATATACAATTGTTAGCGGTTTTGTTGCAAGATCCATCAAATCGTATGCAATATTAGGAATTTTGGCTATATAATAGCTCAATTTGGCTTGAGAATCAAGTAAAATAAGCATTGATCTATTTTCAATTCGCTTTTTTATATCGTATAAACGTTTTACAGCAATAGAGTTTGAGGCATCGCATCCCAATCCCCATATTGTATCTGTTGGATAAAGAATTATTCCACCATCTTTCAACACACTACAAGCTTTTATTACATCATCGTTATACTCTCTCATCAAAATTCACTGGTAAAATGAAAATCTATTTTCTTAAAGTCATTCTGTGCCATCTCAAGAACATAACTGCTATCTGCCAGAAAAACATCGCGCCCCTCAATATCTGTAGCCATAAACTGATATTTACGTCTTTTAAAAGAGTCCAGTTCCTGTTTATCACCACTCTCTATCCAACAAGCTTTGTAGAGACTGACCGATTCCCATCTGCATAAAGCATTGTACTCATGCTCTAATCTATATTGTATAACCTCAAACTGTAATTGCCCTACAGTACCAATAATTTTTCGTCCGTTATACTGGCTTGTAAACATCTGAGCAACTCCTTCGCCCATTAGCTGATCAAGACCTTTGGACAATTGTTTAGTACGCATTGGGTCATCGTTTTCGATATATTTGAACAACTCGGGCGAAAAACTTGGCAATCCTCTAAAATGCAACTTTTCTCCTTGAGTAAGTGTGTCTCCTATTTTAAAATTACCTGTGTCGGGCAAACCTATAATATCACCCGGATAAGCCTCTACTATTGTACTCTTTCTTTGAGCCATAAACTGCATAGGAGATGAGAAACGCATAGTTTTACCCAATCTTACATGATAATAAGGTTCATTTCTTATAAATTTTCCGGAACATATTTTACAAAAAGCTATTGATGAGCGATGATTGGGGTCTATGTTGGCTGTTATCTTAAAGATAAATCCGGTAAATCTTGGATCCTCAGGCAATACCAACCGCTCCTCGGCCTGTGTGGAATGAGGAGAAGGTGCAATCTTTACAAAACAGTTCAACAATTCCCTTACACCAAAGTTATTTAGGGCCGAACCAAAAAAAACAGGAGCTACTTTGGCTTCTAAATAATCATCGTTGTTTAAAGTTTCATACACACCATTTATAAGCTCTAAATCTAACCTTAACTGCTCCGCCTCACTATCGCCAATCTGTTGTTCCAGCTCTTTACTGTTTAACTCAACTTGAATCTTATCGGTAACCAATTGTTTACTTGGAGTGTATAAATCCAATCTATCCTCGTAAATATTATATACACCTTTAAAACGAGTTCCCTTCCCGATAGGCCAGCTTAATGGCAACACATTAATTTTAAGTTCTTCCTCTATCTCGTCTAATAGATCAAATGGATCATTACCTTCACGGTCTAATTTATTAACAAATACTATAACCGGAGTTTTACGCATTCTACATACGGTCATCAATTTTCTAGTCTGAATCTCTACTCCTTTAACACTGTCAATAACAATAATAACACTATCTACAGCGGTCAAAGTTCTAAATGTATCTTCAGCAAAATCCTGGTGTCCCGGAGTGTCGAGAATGTTAATTTTATATCCTTCATAATCAAACTCCATAACTGATGTTGTAACTGAGATTCCTCTCTGTTTCTCTATGTCCATCCAATCCGAAGTTGCGGTTTTACGAATTTTGTTCGATTTAACAGCTCCGGCAACCTGAATCTGGCCGCCAAAGAGAAGTAGTTTCTCTGTCAATGTTGTTTTACCGGCATCCGGATGTGATACAATGGCGAATGTTCTTCTTCTTTTTATCTCTTCCATTAATACATAATTCAAAATAATTCCACTAAGAGGGTTGCAAGCATTTCACCATTCAGCATATAAGTTTTAGTCAAAACAATTTTTATACAACTTTTATTATCTCTTTTTTTTATACTTAGCCGTAAGAGAAGCTAAAAAATCGGATACTTTTTTCACAGCCTTATCGGTCTCATCACTTATAGGTCTCTTTTGTAAACGAAGCATCCAAATACCATAAATAAGTTCTAAACACTCCTCTATAATCTCTTCACCGGTTCGATTATTCTTTGATCGGTACTCAGCGATAAAAGGCAAAACCTCTAAAAAGAGAGCATGATATTCCTTTTCTTCGGCAGACTCCATCAATTCTCGATGAAAATCGCTCAAGATAACCATAGTGCTTCTGTTGATCATTAAATGCCCTCTCTCGGTAACGCCCTCGTTTATCATCATGTCAATAAGATTCCTGTACCATTCAGTCCACTCATTTTTAATAACATCATCATACTCTTCGGAGGCAATGACCAACTCAACTATTCGTTCAGCATTAAACTCGCTAGATCTGATCAGATCTTCAACTTGCCACATATAAAGCAAATATTCGACTATATTAGTCTCTCTAAGTTGTCTTGATACTAACATATAAAATTTATTCGGCCGCAAATAAAGTAAAAATTAGCCAAATAAGAGAGACTAAAATCAAAACAACTCCAAAAATTCTGTTAATCATCCATATTCCTTTTAAATCAAATCTATTTCTTAGTTTATCTACCAAAAAAGTTAAAATAAACCACCAAAACAGATCACCTAAAAGAACAGACAAATAACCTAAAAGACGTGTGGCATTATGAAATTCGTTCGGAGCAAAAGAAAAATAGGCAAACAAAGCCAAATATATTAATATTACCAGTGGATTGGAAAAAGCAACCAAGAAACCGGAAGCAAAATTATACCACAACGAACCCTTTTTGTTTTGCGTCGATTTTAAATTTCCCAAAGGGTTGTTCCTAAGAGTGTGGATTCCAAAAAAAAGAAGTAGACAACACCCAACTACCCTAATTATAAAAAAAGTCTGTTTGTTCTGTATAAAACCAATTACCAGCGAGAGGCCGAAAGATGTACATATTACATAAAAAAAGTCACTTACCGCCACTCCCAGTCCGGTTACAAAACCATATTTCCTACCCTTATTAAGAGTACGTTGAATACTGAAAACTCCCGATGGCCCTGTGGGTGCCGCTGCGGCTAAACCTATAATAAAACCCTTAACAACTATCTCTAGTGTTGACAAGCTTACAAAAGAGTGATATAACTCCTCCATCTGATTTTATCAGCGACTTTTCAAATTTAAATAATCTTTTTTCCTATAGGAAATTTAATACCAAATACTAAATTGGTTCTGAAATCCGATATCGGAATGAACTGAGGATTGAATTTTATTTTAAAGCTGTCGGTTCCAAAAAATAGATTAAATCCTGCCGGATGTATGTTAACCAACCATCCGTATGCAGCTCCATAAGATGATAGAGCAGCGTTTCCTGTTAGCTCAAACCATCCATTAGGCGAAATAATTAAAGATAGCCTGGCTTCTGAATATTTGCATAAACCTGTTTTATGTGTTAGTAACATTCCTGCCGACAAACCACTATAGAAAGGCATAACATACTCGGCTCCAAAACGCATTGTAGCTCCAATACCCGTTTTTACTATACTCTGGCCATTGTCGTATAACTTCAACAACTCCTCAAAATCCTCCTGCAATTTGTCCATAGTCTCCTCCATGTCGGCCCCATCAACACCGAATCCTTCAAAAACTACCGGCTGATTATTGCGTGTTGCAGCTATATTTGTACGCTGCCATTTAATTGCACCAAGGTCTGTCAAAGAAGCTGATAAAGTCAATCCCTGAACCAACTCTTCCATATTATACTCTGCACCTAAATCAAAAGCAACACCAGAACCACTCAAGCCTTTGAAATCAAACTCTGCACCATCAAACTCTTTTGTTGCAGGATCTTTATTGGTAAAATATAGCCCGCTTACAGATGCTTTCATTGTTGCATTAGCATTTACACTCCAACTATCTCCGCCAACCACCGCATGTATCTGGTCGATATTTAAATCGGCATAGGCTATTCCAATAAGATATTTGAATTTGGCTCCAATAGTAAGTTTATCATCTATCTTATGTGAATGTCCAAAAGCAAGTTCCATATAGGTGGTAGAGTTTATATTGATATCTTTGATAAGATAATTACCATCTGATAAACTCGATTTCATAAAATCGAAAAGTTCTTTTGGCAGAGATATATATTCGGAATTTCTAAGATTCAAATTTATTGTGTTATAGCCCTTGAACCCTTTAAATCCGATAGACAATAAATCTAAATCCATTTTGACACCTATCCTTGAGACCTCAGGCAAGGATTTTAGAAAAGTGGATTTAGCAATATCAGGACTCATAAAGGTTGTAAGTTTTCCCGGATTAGACGTGGATTCATAAATAAAATTTGATAATCCTACAGTAGAGAATAAGTCCACGGAGAATTGTCCTATAAAAGGCAAAGAGAAATAATTTCTTTCGGGAGTTAAAGCCGGATTTAGATGATGTCGGTCAAAAAAACCCTCTAAAAAATAACCGGTATGCATAGTCTGTGCCGGTATAATAGTCACAAAAAGTAAAAATACGCTTGTGGAAAATATTTTTTTTATATGATTCAGTTTCATAATCGTACTCTTTTCTGTTTTTTTAATTAGTCTAAGTCTGTAAGATCAACATCGATACCACCCAGCACACTCATAACCATATTTTTTATATGTAAATAACCTGTACTCTTCAGGTCAGATCCTCCTTCTGTTTGAGTAGCAACACAGGTTGCTTTTATTATGAATGCGTCAAGAATTGTGAGCTTTCCATCATTTACAGTAACAGTCAACTCCAAATTTGTTGTAACCGGCGATGATTCTGTACCTGCAGCTATACCGCTAGCGGTTACCTCAATACCAGAGGTAATCACATTGCCTGCTAAATCAAGAGGAATTGCCGATATATCCACATTTAGAGGAATAGAGCTCTCAACCTGGGCTGTGATTTTAATACTTGCACTCTTCAACTTATCGGCTATATCCTTTAAATCGGCCGACAAACTGTCGATAGTGTCGTTATACTCTATATAAAGGCTATCGAAAGAGAGTGGGATAGTTACATCATAACCACCTTCTACTGAAAGCTCTCTAGTTATATCTACATAATGGAAATTAGCCTCATCTATCATACTTGTATCAGCTTCGGCAGTCATGTTAAAGTGGAGAGAGTCCGGAACTGTTTTCATTAAATCCGAAAGAGAGCTCATTCTAACAAAAATTGTATCGTCGCTTTGAGGTATAATTCTCTCATTCTTGTAGATTACAATTGTTGTAGTCTTGCTAAGTAGGTCGCGCGGACATGCCGGCAAGGTTATATAACCTAAATCGGGTTTTATGTCGCGGCCTATATACGATCCATCCTTCTTTTTAGAAGAGAGATTCAAATCCATTCTTACAGGTACTGAAAATGTACTTGTCAAGTTGAGGTTTATTTGGGGATCGCTCCAAGAAATATTGTTTGTATCGTTACGTAAAAAATCCATACCATCATCAAAATCAAATCCAATCGATTCACTAATAGGATCTATTTCGGGATACACCTTTCCAACGAACGATTTAATATTCATACTACCAATACTAACATCCGGAATAATTGTAATGTCACTTAGCTCACTGCTAGAAATTTTCTGATTACGTACCTTTACATCGCCAGTGAAATAGATTGCCTGATCAGGCAAAACAAGTCTTCTCTTTCCATCTACAATTTTAGTTCGCAGAGGTTTATCAAACTCCATACCGGTAATATATAGACCGGATATTGTAAAACCGTTTCCACCCGAAGCCAATTCGCTACCAACAAGATCTCCGTCAACATAGAGAATGTTTTTGTCTAAAGAGATTCTACTATCGCTACCTATATATTTGAATCCGATAAAATCAGGGAATATTATTGAAAATTTGTCAAGGTACATCTTCTCTATAGAACCCGGAATACCATCGAATTTCAAATTTACCGAAAGTTCCGCATCGTTAACAAGATCCACTGACTTAACAAGTATTAGAGCATCATCTACATCCTCGTCAAGAGTAATTGTAGAACTATCGTTAAGTAGAGTAGTTATAACGCTTGTAACCACATTGGCATCTATTATATCAAGAACTCCCCATACTGATACATCTGCTTCCTGATCTCCTAACTGACCCAAATCAGACAATGTCAAATCTGTTTTGGCAGCCAGAGCAATATCACCCCAATATGTTACATCCTCGTTAACAACCATTTTCCCATCAACTATTGTATAATCATTAGTGTTCAAAGAGTTTAATGGAAGAACTATAGTATTACCTAAAGCCTTTTTAGAGTTAATAACAAGTTTATTGCGAATAACCGGATCCCAGCTACCCACAACATTACCATCCATATCTTTACACTCATCTGCGAAAGAGAAAACAGAGGGAAACTGTACATGAATTCCACCAACATTCTCTTCTACCTCAAAAACTGACAAATCTAAGTCCGAAATTTTAACAAATATTTTACTGTTAACCGGATTAAACGTAATTGTATTTACAGCGGTCACATCGTCAAGGCCGTCAACCTCACCCTTAGCATCGACTGTACCCTGTTGAAAGCTTACAAGCTTTTGTTTTGTTGTTACCAGTACATCTTTCATGTTTATCTTCTCATCTATACCCATAACCATATTAAGGCTATCCTCTCCTACAAGGAAAGGTTGTCCTGTTATCTCAAATTCCAGGTTATAATAGATGTTCCCACTATAGGTCATAATTGATCCGCCTTCAGTATCAGGACCTTTATCAAGATCCATTTTTTTAACATAGAACGATACCGGAAGCCTTGTGGGATGTGCAGGGTCTACAAGTTTGTTCTCCAGCAAATTCACATTTAGAGATGCTCCGTCGGGCATGCTTAACGAGAATTGAGATTTATCCACAATGGAGACATATTGATCCAACTCGTAATCAGGATCTTTAACCAATTCAAATTCATCAGGAAAATCTATGGTCAATGACCTTATTCTATAAGAAGGCTCTATAAACATCTGGTCCACTTCGGTCAGATTGACTTCGAAAGACATATTTTGACCAAATGGCGATGTAGAATATTCATCTATAAAGAATACAGACTGTATTTTTTCAATATCTGAAGAAAAATCATCGTATACAAAACCACAATCGGCTATTGTCTGAGGAATTGTAACGTTATAGATACTTCTGGGAACCACATAATCCGAACCCTGAACCCTCGTGGTCTCATGTACCTTCATTGTATAATCAACTCCTCCCACACTAATTACTGTATCAAAATCTATTATGGCATCAAAATCGGCAAATGTACCACTCTCCGTTATGGCAGGTGTTTCAACAACTACACTTTTACTTATGGTTATTGACTGCCCCATGAACAATGTATCCATCTGAAATGGAATTGTAAGAGTTACAGGTAATCCTGACACCACTAACGGATCATTCTTTTTAGAAGATGAAACTCTAGGCAAAGAGGCATTTATAGATGCAATATCTACAACGCTCATCTGAAAAACTGATCTGTTCTTAGTAGTATCAATATTGAAATTATCTGGTGTTGGATCATCAAAATTGGTAACAATAGGATCTATTTCGGGATTAGCAATATCAAAGCTGATCTCATCAATGTCTATTAAGGTCTTTTCTATATCACCACTAGTTTTGATACCATACCTGTTTCCATCAATTTTTTGAATAACTGCATCTGGATCATCATCTTCTATTTTAAGCAGAGAGTCTAAATACATTTTATCCAAATCTCCAAAAGGGAAAGATAACCCGCCGGCTGCAATACGCATATCTAGCATAATATCTTTATCTAGGTCTAGCTCGTCGGTGAATTTACATGAATGTAACACTAACAATATCACAGAGCACACCAGCAATAATGTTTTATTTAATTTAGCCATATTCAAGAATATTTTAATTCTATACAATGTTATACGATGCGAAGATATATAAGATTCGCTTATGTTATGAGTTTTTTTTATGTTTTTCCTTAAACTATAAATATTTTTATCCCCTTTTTATTCTTAAATAATATAAAAATTCATCTACTGCATTAAGAATAAATCCTAGGCCAAGTAAAATAAAAGGAAGAGCTGCCACCTGATCCGGTAAAAAAATAACAACTACTCCCGCAACCATGGATAAAGCGGATGGTAAATAACTCCAAAATAGTATACTAATACTTCTTGATAGAGAGATCAAAGCAATGGTTCTGTAGAGACCATATAGTACCAGTAGAATTCCAATAGCAAAAGCTAAAAAACTAATGAGCACATCGGGCCTGATTAGAATAAACAGACCCGCAATAACACACAATACGGCAAAAACTATTAGTGACCAACCAAATTTGTCATGCCGCATAATATATTTTTCTCTTTGTACCGAGAAAAAAAGAGAAATCCCATAGGCAGCAATTAAGCCGCCCATAGACATCACAACTACTGTCGCAGCAATATTACGGGCCCATATAAGAAAAACCCCAACCAACAACAACAGAATAGATCTAAACAGACCTCCTCTTACAGAATATGTAGCCATTTTGTTCTTTTTTGCAAATTTATTATTTTATATAAAAAACAGCGCTCAAAACGTACATTTTAAGTGTAATCTATCTCTTTTACTCCACGTAAGCAGATAATCGGATTGTAACTGATATTCCAAATTAAATAGTTGTTCCGTATCACCACTTTTAAAAATAATAAAAAAACTACCTGAATCCGATACAATAAATGGTTTAACAAAAAGTGTATCTCTAAAATTGAGAGCTGGTTCTCCTACTATTTTGTAAACGCTTTCTTTACCGGACCAACACAATAATAGAGCATCATTCCTGCGATTTTTATCTATTACCATCAACTCCTCATCGTTTAAAAATTTAGGTGCAAGATCGTAAATTTTACGCTCTCTTCTCTCTATATCGAGCCCTACCAAATTTGTGGAATTTATAAATAGAGCTGCATATCCCGCTGTATGTGATATACTTATATTATTATTTGTATCTTCTAAATAGGGTTTCCCATTGCTGTCATAAATAATTGTCAATTTATCATTGCCTGTCATTAATTTCAACAAAACCCTAATAGCAAGCTTCTCTAGCTTTCTTTTTTCCGAACCATATTTTTTCAACATGGTATTGTAATCCTCTCTATAAGAGGTTAAAAGCAATAATTCAGAGATAGATTCTTCTATCTTCCACACTCCTATTTTACCATCAGAAACTGAAAAAAGATCATGTAGAGGCATTTCTTTCTGTTTTTTCTGATGAGTGTACGGTAACCAACACTTTAGAGATCCGCCTCTTTTCCATCTCCACCACTTTCATACTCATCTCCTTATAAGATAACTCCTCATCTTTTTTTAGAAAATCACCTTTAACCTCTAATAACAGCCCGGCAAGAGTATCGGCTTCGTCAGAAACTGCGCTATAGTTAGATTCATCTAATCCCAAAACATTAAAAAAATCGGAAATTGATATTTTACCCTCAAAAATATATCTGTTATCTCCCAGTTTTCTATATTGTAATGTAACATCGTCAAACTCATCGTTTATCTCTCCAAGAATCTCCTCTATTATATCCTCTAATGTAACTAGCCCTGAAGTGCCGCCAAACTCGTCTACAACAATTGCTATATGTATGTGGTTAGTCTGAAAATCATGTAATAAATCATCTATTTTTCTAGTTTCAGGAACAAAAAAAGCTGGTCGTATCAAAGATTGCCACCTAAAATTAGAGCTCTTTTCAAGATGAGGTAGTAGATCTTTTATATATAAAATACCTTTTATATTGTCGGACGTTTTTGAATAGACTGGTATTCTTGAGTAGATATTCTCTGCAACACTCTTCATAACCTCTTGATAGTTGGCTTTAATATCAAGCATAATAATATCTAAGCGAGAAGTCATGATATCTGCAACTGTCTCGTCTCCAAAGCGTATTACACCTTGCAACATCTTGTGTTCCTCTTTTATCTCACTAACATCTGTCAATTCCAGTGCATGTTCTAATTCATCTACAGAGATATTGTATCCTTTTTTTGTAACAATCCTATTAGCTATAACTGTAGAGCGCATTAAAAGAGATGAAACCGGCCTAAAACTTTTGATAAGCACCACCATTACAGAAGCAGATTTTCTGCTAAATTTCAAAGAGTTATTCGACGAGTAAAGTTTAGGTGTAATCTCACCGAACAGTAACAATATAAATGTTAACAAAACGGTAATTATCAAAAACTCTACCCATTTTGAAGTGCCAAAATCAAAAATCTGTGTAAAAAATATATTACATAAAAGAATAATTGAGACATTAACTAAATTGTTGGCTATAAGTACAGTTGCTAATAAACGTTCCGAATCTCCAAGCAATTTCAACACTTTTGCATCATTATTTGACTGTTTTCGCTCTATCTCTTTTAAATCTACCGGCGAAAGGGAAAAAAAAGCCATTTCCGAAGCTGATACAAAGCCCGAAATAAAAATCAACAGCAGTGCTATTATCAACGCGATAATTGCCCCTGCCGTTGGATTACTCACCGAAATGCCTTGAAACATCCGGGGAATATTGTAAAATAAGTCTTCTATAATAATCGGTTTTTAATTAAAATGGCAGATCGTCGGCCGGAGCCGACTCCTCTGCTTTTGCTGAAGCCTCTGGCTTATTTGGCTTATCTGCCTTATCAGCAACAAAAACATTCTCCTGTTGTAGTTTAGCCCCACGCGGAGTTAACATCTGCATATTATCAACAAATATCTCTGTAACGTATCTTTTAATCCCGTTCTGATCATCATAATTACGAGTTCTAATACTACCCTCTACATATAATTTATCACCTTTATGTACATACTTCTCTACTATTTCTGCCAATCCGCGCCAGAAAACAAGATTATGCCACTCTGTCCTTTCAGGAACCTTGGTCCCATTGGGTAAGGTGTAAGCCCTATCTGATGTAGCTATTACTGCATTAGCCACACATACTCCGTTATCAAGATAACGCACATCCGGATCCTTGCCCAGATTGCCAATTAAAATCACTTTGTTTACAGACATAATTTTAGGTATTAAAAGTTATTACTTCTACAAAAGTAAACAACTTTTTTAAAAGACAAAACCATTTCAATAGCAATATTAACTCATTTTTTTTATTGTAAGACCACAACTACATAAAATTAGAAATTTTAAAAGAATATTTTTGCTATAACCTATAAAAATCATATCTTTGCAACCCTAAATAATCTGATTGATATCAATGTTTAATAATAATTTTACAGAAACATGACTAAAGCGGACATTGTAAATGAAATAGCAAAGAGAACCGGTGTTGACAAAACCGATGTTCTTGCGTGCGTTGAGGGATTTATGGCAGTTGTTAAAGATTCTCTTGAGCAAAACGAGAATGTTTATCTGCGTGGTTTTGGTAGTTTTATCGTAAAAAAAAGAGCAGCAAAAGCAGCGCGTAATATCTTTAAAAACACCACTATAATTGTTCCAGAGCATAATATTCCCGCATTTAAACCTGCAAAAGTTTTTATGGAAGCAATAAGAAATAATGTTCTATAATTATATATTTAATGTTCTAAGTCATGCCAAGCGGTAAAAAGAAAAAAAGACGCAAGATGTCTACGCATAAGCGTAAAAAAAGATTGAGAAAAAACAGACACAAGAGCAAATAATTTGTCTGCGATGATTTTATAAAACAAACTTGCCGAGACTAATAAAAAGGCTCTCAAGTTTGTTTTATATTTTGTCAAGTAAAGAATTATATGGTAAGCGAACTTGTTATAGACGTTCAGGCTGATTTTGTATCAATAGCTATCACTGAGGATAAAAACCTAGTGGAGTATCAAAGAGAGAGTCAAGAGCAGACATTCTCGGTTGGGAACGTTTATTTAGGACGAGTTAAAAAGATAATGCCGGGACTTAATGCCTGTTTTGTGGATATTGGTTCTGAGAAAGAAGCGTTTCTTCACTATATGGATCTTGGCCCACAATTCTACTCTACTAAAAAATATCTAAAACAGGTTCTCAGCAACAAAAAAAGAGTATACCCATTCGGAAAAGCATCTCTAATTCCCGAAGAGAAAAACGGGACTATAGCTTCGGCAATAACACAAGGCCAGGAGGTTTTGGTCCAAGTAACTAAAGAGCCGATATCTACTAAGGGACCAAGGTTAACCGGAGAGATCTCTTATGCCGGCAGATTCTTGGTTTTGATCCCTTTTGGTAACAAAGTCTCGGTATCGTCAAAGATAAAAACTTCTGAAGAGAGAACTCGTCTAAAACAACTCGTACAGAGTATTAAACCTAAAAACTGTGGAGTTATAATACGCACTGTAGCCGAAGGAAAAAAAGTAGCTGAACTCGATTCAGAGCTATCTGTACTTGTACATCGCTGGGAAGATAGTATTGTACAGGCTCAAAAATCGGTAAAAACACCATCTTTACTATTCGAAGAAAAAAGCCGCACAATAGCTCTACTTAGAGATATTTTTAACCCCTCTTTTGAATCAATACATGTAAACGATGTAAAGGTATTCAACGAAATAAAAAATTATGTATCTCTTATAGCTCCCGAGCGTGTTAATGTAGTAAAATTGTATACCGGTGAACTTACTATATTCGACAACTTTGCAATAACCAAACAGATAAAATCATCTTTTGGTAGAATTGTATCATACAAAAACGGAGCATATTTAATAATTGAGCACACAGAAGCTCTACATGTTGTAGATGTCAATAGTGGACATCGTCTTAAAGCAGCCAAAAACCAGGAACAAAACGCTCTCGAAGTTAATCTTGGTGCTGCAGATGAACTTGCCAGACAGCTAAGACTACGGGATATGGGTGGTATTATTGTAGTTGATTTTATAGATATGTCTATTGCAGGAGATAGACAAAAGCTCTATGAGCGTATGTGTCAAAATATGCAAAGAGACAGAGCTAGGCACAATATTCTCCCGCTTAGCAAATTTGGACTGATGCAGATAACAAGACAGAGAGTTAGGCCTGTAATGGATATTTCAGTTGACGAAACATGTCCAACATGTTTTGGAAAGGGAAAGATCAAACCCTCTATTCTTTTCACCGACCAGTTAGAAAATAAGATTGACTACTTGGTTGAGAAAATGAAAATAAAGAAATTTTCTCTGCATGTTCACCCTTTTGTCGCCGCATTTATCAACAAAGGCGTTTTTTCTCTAAAACACAAATGGCAAATTAAACACGGATTTGGAATAAAAATAATACCAAACCAAAATTTACATTTTCTAACCTATATTTTTTATAACTCGAAAGGCGAGGAGATTGACATGAAAGAGGAGCAGGAGATAAAGTGATTCTGTTATTAGACCCAAACTCTTTAACATATGCTCGGATTTATCAAAACTAATCACCTTACTTTCAAAATTGCTCCCTCCATAAGTGGATTATCTTTACCCAGATTGTTACGAGCAATTAACACTTTCATTCTAACTCCGTAGAGTTGTGATATTGACCACAAACTCTCTCCGGTTCTAACTACATGTAAAGAGTAATCTTTAGAGGCTTTACGTTTTTTCTTCTCAAGATATATAACACTACCACTCTCTGGCACATAACGTTTATCTATCTCGTTATATCTTCTAAGTGCTGCTCTACTAATGTCAAACTCTTTTGCTATATCTTTAAGAGTCTCTCCAACACCTAATCTAATATAGAGCAGTCCATTAGATATCATAGGTTGATGTGTGAAATATTTTATACCTGAACTACCAATAGCCTTTCTGTCATACTGATACAAACTGTATCTCTCTATAATTGATATAAGTTTTTCGGAATATGTTGCGCTTGTGGCATAACCAGCCTGTTTTAGACCTCTTGCCCACCCTTTATAGTCTGTTGTCTTCAGCTCAAACAGAAAAGCATATCTCTGATGTGTAGATAGGAATATTGAGTGATCCTCAAAGGACTCTTTCACCGAATTATATTTGCGAAAACAGTCGTCTTTACGATCATCATCGTGATATATGGTCTTACCTCTCCACCCATTATGACATTTTATTCCAAAATGATTATTTGCCTCTAAGGCAAGAGTACTTCGACCTGCATCCGATTCCAACAATCCTTGAGCTAGAGTAATACTAGCCGGAATACCATATCTGCGCATCTGATCTATTGCTGCTTTTTTATACTTCTCTATATAAAATCTAAAAGCATTCTCTTGAGCAGATATATTAGGTGTAATTAATAAAAAAAAAACAAATGAGGTAAAAATATTTCGCAATAAACGGTAATTCATTAACAGGTGGTTTTTAATCTGTTTGCTAAAATACAAAAAATCCCAATATTACGAACCTTTCAGTAAAATAGTCTATTTTTGCACAATCAGGAATAGGTTCATTTTAAAAAATATGAAAACAGAATCTTTGCAAATAACATACAGTATATATGACTTTACAGAATTAATAGACCAAGATCGATTACTTGTAGAGGCCGCAAAAATTTCCGCAAAAAACAGTTACGCTCCCTATTCGAAACTAAATGTTGGAGCTGCTGTGTTATTAGAAAACAATCAGGTTGTTTGTGGTAGCAATCAGGAGAATGCAGCTTATCCAACCGGTATCTGTGCCGAGCGTAACGCTCTGTTCAGCGCTAACTCTACATATCCCGACCAACCTGTGGTAGCCCTTGCCATAGCTGCTCTAACAAATGGCGAGTTTTTATCGGAACCCTTATCACCCTGCGGTTCATGCCGGCAAGTTATGTCAGAAATTGAGAAACGTTATGGCAAAGCAATAAAAGTTATTCTATATGGAACAAAGCGTACAATTGTTATAAACAATGGCTCAACTCAACTACTCCCCTTAAGTTTTAATTCCGACAACTTACCTAATATTAAAAATAAATAGAAAAACTGCCACTCTGTCACCCTAAAAGAGTATATTGATATCAACCAATCCCTCAATTAACACAATGGCAAGGTATTTGTTGTAAAAAAGGCGATACTCTGGTGTGTACTTAAATTTAAAAGCAAAACTATTTTAATAATAAAAATGAAAAAGAAAACAGATGCCACAACCAGCAATATAAAGGAGAATGAGGCTCAATTACAGATCGACGATGATCTGGCGATATCCAACGCTCAGGAGAATGAATTAGATATTGAATTCTCCGAAGAGGAAGAGAATTTGTCAGATATTACTCTGCTCCAGGCTAAAGTTGATGAATTACAAGACAAATTTCTTCGTCAAGCGGCTGAGTTCGACAATTATAGAAAACGTACAATCAAAGAGAAAGCCAATATTATCAAATACGCCTCGGCTGACATAGTGACAGCTATACTTCCTATAATTGATGATATAGAGAGAGCTGTGGAAAATTCCAGAGATATAGAAGATGTAAATGTTATTAAGGAGGGTATGGAGCTCATTTACAATAAACTTATGCGAATACTCGAATCAAAAGGATTAAAAAAGATTTCGCCTAAAGATGAACCATTCGATACTGATTATCATGAGGCAATAGCCACAATTCCGGCGCCCAATAAAAAAACAGTAGGGAGAGTTATAGACTGTGCAAGAGATGGTTATCTTTTAGAAGATAAAGTATTAAGACATGCTCAAGTAGCCGTTGCACAGTAAAATTATCGAGAAACAGACAATATGGCAAAAAAAGACTATTATGAGGTTCTAGGACTCACGAAAAACGCTTCGGGAGACGATATTAAAAAAGCATACAGAAAAAAGGCTATTCAATACCACCCTGACAAAAATCCGGGCAACAAAGAGGCCGAAGAGAGATTCAAAGAGGCTGCAGAGGCTTATAGCGTTCTGAGTGACCCAGACAAAAAAGCCAAATATGACCAGTTCGGTTTTGACGGGCTAAATGCCGGAGGCGGATTTGGAGGCGGATTTAGTGGACAAGGAATGTCTATGGATGATATTTTCTCTATGTTTGGTGACATTTTTGGTGGTGGCGGATTTGGAGGCTTCAGTGGATTTGGAGGCCGACCAAGAGGAGGTGAAAGAAAATTTAAAGGAGCAGATGTAAGAATAAAGGTCTCTCTCTCTCTAAACGAGATCAATACGGGTGTTACAAAAAAATTCAAGGTTAAAAAACTTGTCTCGTGTACACACTGTAATGGAACAGGTGCAGATAGAGGTTCAGAAATGGAAACCTGCCCTGACTGTCATGGAACCGGTACTGTAACTCGAACTCAACAGAGTATTTTCGGAATGATGCAGACTCAGAGTGTCTGTATGAATTGTGGTGGAGAGGGTAAGATAATAAAGAATCGCTGTCCACATTGCAATGGAGACGGAGTGGTTTTTGGCGAAGAGATAGTAGAGGTAAATATTCCTGCGGGAGTGGCCGATGGAATGCAACTTGTGGTAGACAATAAGGGCAATGCCGGCAAACGTAATGGATATCCGGGTAATCTGCTTATTCTTATAAAAGAACAACCTCACAAAGAGTTGATTCGCGATGATAACGACCTTATATATAATCTACTTCTATCTTTTCCGCAAGCTGTTCTGGGAGGTACAGTAAAAATTGCAACACTTGACGGAGCCGTAAAACTCAAAATTGATCCCGGAATACAACCTGGTAAAGTTCTCAGACTGAGAGGTAAAGGACTAAAAATATTACATAGCGGAGGAAGAGGAGATATGCTTGTTAATGTTAGCGTTTACATCCCTCAAACTTTAACTAAAGATGAAAAATTGACAATTGAAAAACTTAGTGACTCCAACAATTTTCAACCTTCACCCTCTGTAAAAAATAAAATATTCAAAAGGTTTAAAAAGTTCTTTGATTAACGTAAAACTAAAGTGACATACCAAGAGGCTGTTCAGTATCTCTATTCTCAGATGCCTTTATTTCAAAATATAGGCTCTAAAGCTTACAAAGATGGCTTAAACAATTCTCTGGCTCTAGATAGTGAGACCGGACACCCTCATCGCAGATATAAAACTATTCATGTAGCAGGATCGAATGGTAAAGGGAGTGTATCACACACTCTGGCTGCTATATTACAATCAGCCGGATACACAACAGGTCTATATACATCGCCTCATATTCTGGATTTTAGAGAACGTATACGAGTAGATGGCAAACCGGTGCCTGAAAATTTTGTCATCGATTTCGTAGAGAAACATGCTACATTATTTGAAATATTACACCCCTCTTTTTTCGAAGTGACAACTGCTATGGCATTTAGTTATTTTTCGGAAAGCAAAGTTGATGTTGCGGTTATTGAGGTGGGTCTTGGAGGACGATTGGATTGCACCAATATAATAAACCCCGACCTATCTATAATAACCAATATCTCTTTTGATCATGTAAATCTACTGGGATCTACACTACCAAAAATAGCTGCCGAAAAAGCCGGTATTATAAAGCCTAATACTCCTGTGATTATTGGAGAGTCGCTTCCCGAAACCAAGATTATTTTTGAAAAGAGGGCTAAACAGGAGAATGCTCCAATAATTTTTGCTCAAAACAGTAACCAGATTCTATCCGTTTGTAGCGATAATGAGGGTAATTTTATTTTTCAGACTCCTCTTTATCACTCACTATTGTTTGAATTACAGGGAGAGTATCAATTAAAAAACGCCAACACCATACTAAACGCTATTTGCCAACTTCAAAACATTGGGTATAATATTCCGGAAAGTGCTGTACGTAATGGTTTCGGTTCTGTTTGTAAAATCACCGGATTGAAAGGGCGTTGGCAAACGCTTGCACACAATCCTCTGATAATATGCGATACGGGTCATAATGTACAGGGGTTTGAATATATATCAAAACATCTTAATCGGCTTAGTGCAAGCCCCGGATTCGGAACTTTAAGGATAGTTCTTGGAATGGTTAACGATAAAGATATTGAGGGAATTCTAAATATTTTACCCAAAAATGCCTTTTATTACTTTACTCAACCTAGTGTACAAAGATCTTTAGATTTTGAAACGCTAGCCAAAACCGCCTACTCTTTTGGTCTTAAAGGCATAAAACACCCATCTGTAAAAGAATCCATATATTCGGCACGTAAAGAGGCGTCCGCTAACGATATAATATTTGTAGGTGGAAGTACTTTTGTTGTTGCCGATCTTCTAAACCTACCGGAGTTTTCATAAACAAAATGGTAATTACCTGCCGTAAGTCACTATTTAATACACTGTTATTAGTTAAAAATTTAGATCTATTTTCCAATAATCGGCAATAGCTTTCAACTCTTTTTTTGTAATATGTGTAACTGCTCCATGTTTGGGACGTTCAAAATTAACACCCTTCATAACTCCTTCGTTAAAATGACCAATATCTCTAAAATGGACAAAATCGGTTGTTTCGCTAAATCCCATATTATTGGGTCTTGCTCCATAGACATCATACATCAGAACATAAATATCTGTGCCCAATCTTCTAAATATATTAGGTGCCTCGGTAGAAACTTTTTCAGGGTCTATTCGAGTTGTGTCAATCTTATATCCTTCATTAATCTTATCAGAAACTGAGTGTAATATACGGGCATTAGAGACATAAAAAAGTTGATACTCCTCTCCTACTTTTGTAATATCTCCGTCTAATCCGCCAATTTCTGTTATCCTTTTAGGAGTAGTTAGAAGTCTCTTAAAATCTTTATCAGCATACGCATAATACATATGACACTCCTTATTGTTATAGCGAATGGTAAAATAGACCATCATTTTCTTCTCTTTAGGATCATATATGGTTTGTGGAGCCCAAGAACAATCAATATCTCCAAGCTCAGGAAAAGCCTTATCCACTCTGAAATCTGAGTGAGTCCAGTGAATTAGATCGTATGATTTCATCATCACTATAGCACGATTATTACCCCATCCATATATTTCGGCCGGACGCTCAAACTCCGTATCACGGAAGCCAGCCCGCTTACCAAAAGCATGCAAATCTGTCATTGTCAGATAAAAAGCCCCATCCGGTCCACGAGCTATATGAGGATCGCGTACTCCCTTTTGTTCAGCCAGTAGGGTTCCTAAAAAAATTGGATTACCATTATTCACATCTGTAAATGTATACCCGTCACTACTAATGGCCATATATGCCGACTGATCTTGATCCTTAAAATAGACCATCAAATATCCCTCAAGATCTTTCTCTCTAAATCTATCACTCCTAGGCGGTTTAGAGAGTTTATCTACTATAACAATAGCCGTTGAACCCGTATCATTTTGGGGATATAATGTAGTTGAGAAAAATAACCCTAAAAAAACAAGCAAAAAACTCAGACTGTACTTTTTCATAACTATTTTTTTAATATAGAATATTATATTTTTAACGGCTAAGGTATGAAAAAAATATATAGATAATAAAACTACCTATCTGATTTATTACTCGGATAGTTCTATAACAACACCTTTAGCTACAATAAATAAACTTATGAAAAATTTGCCATAAAGCCTGTTTTTTTGTTTATTTGCGTGACCTTCATTCAAATAATTCTTTTTATTACAAACACTATGAGCCACTTTTTTTTAAATAAAAACCTTTCCGGTTTAAAAAGAGAGAATTTTAAGAGAAAAATATCGGGTAAAAATACCGATCTATTTATATTAAGTAACAATAATGGCTGTGAAATTGCTGCTACTAACTATGCAGGAGCGCTTTTATCAATAATGGTTCCCGATAAGTATGGTAAAGTTGCAAATGTTATAGAGGGTCATGACAGTATTGAAAATGTTATAAACAGTCCGGAAATTTATCTAAATACTCTTATAGGCCGCTATGGTAACAGAATAGCAAAAGGAGAATTTGTTTTAGATGGAAAAGTGTATAAGCTTGCCATAAACGATGGTCCCAACCATCTTCATGGAGGACCTACAGGTTTTCACAAAAAAATATGGGATGCAGAGCAGACTGACAAACAAACATTAAAGCTACACTACCTATCTGTTGATGGAGAAGAGGGTTATCCGGGCAATTTAGATGTGAATGTAACCTACAAACTTACAGACGAAAACGAACTCCTTATAGAGTATGAGGCTGTAACTGACAAAAAAACAGTAGTAAACCTTACTCAACATGCCTATTTCAATTTAGCAGGTATTTGTCGTGATACTCCATTAATTCTTGATAATATTTTAACTGTAAATGCCGATCACTATCTTCCTATAGATGATAAAGCTATTCCTTTGGGCAGAATTGAACATGTAGAGAACACAGCTTTTGATTTCCGTACTCCTCATAGAATTGGTGAAAGAATCGACGACGGTTCTCAACAAACTAAAAATGGTTTTGGATATGACCACTGTTGGGTTCTGAACAAAAGGGAACCAGAAGAGTTAAGTTTTGCTGTAAAGTGTGTGGAACCTAAAAGTGGAAGAACACTTGAGTGTTTCACCACCGAGCCGGGAATACAAATTTACACTGCCAATCACAATAGTGGAATCACCGGTGCTCACGGAGCTACATTTCCAAAACGCAGTGCAGTCTGTTTTGAAGCTCAACATCTACCGGATAGTCCCAACAATGCGTTCTATCCTTCGGTATCGCTTGCTCCGGGAGAACTATATACACATACAACTATTTATCGTTTTGGTGTAGAATAATTTTAACTTAAAACATACTGCCATAACTGTAAGTACTGACATTTAAGATTTATCATCATAATGGACTATAATAAATTAAGAAACAGATACTATGATACTTTTGGCCATTCCGGAGATCTCTATTTTTCACCTGGAAGAGTTAATTTGATTGGTGAACATACCGATTATAATGGAGGATTTGTATTTCCCGGAGCTGTTGATAAAGGGATAACAGTCGAAATAGCTCCTAACGGTTCTTCATTAATAAGAGTTCTGGCTCTGGATGTTACAGATCAAACGAACTATGTTGAATTCGAGCCAGAAGAGAGTCAGAGACCATCAGTGCATTGGGCAAACTACGTATTCGGAGTCTGTATGGAATTTAAGAAGAGGTCGGTACAGATAAACGGTTTCGACGCAGCGTTTACAGGAAATGTTCCTACAGGTGCAGGTATCTCTTCGTCTGCAGCACTTGAATGCGTTTTCGCATTTGCTCTAAATCAAATTTTTGCAGAAGGAGAAATTGATAAGTTTGAACTTGCTAAAATAGGTCAATCTGCCGAACACAACTACTGCGGTGTTAAATGCGGAATTATGGATCAGTTCACATCTCTTTTTGGTAAGGAAAATTGTCTGATTCTTCTTGATTGTCGCTCCATGGAGTATGAATATTTCAAATTCAATCCCATAGGATACAGACTGGTGCTTTTGGATTCAAAAGTAAAGCATACGCTGGGTAGCGAATATAACGAAAGGAGAGAGAGTTGCGAAAATGCACTCTATCAAGTTGCTTTAAAATATAAAGGGATATCCACTTTAAGAGACGTAACTCACTCCATGCTTAAATCTGTAAAAGAAAATCTAAATAACGTGGATTACATACGGGCTAAATATGTATTAGACGAAAACGAACGCGTTTTAACAGTCAGTAAAGCTCTTAAGAAAAATGATTACGAAACTATCGGAGAAAAAATGTTCGAAACTCATCAGGGACTTAGTAAAGAGTTTCATGTAAGTTGTCCTGAGCTGGATTTTCTAGTAGACAAGGCACGCGAACTGGGAGTTACAGGTAGCCGTATGATGGGTGGAGGATTTGGTGGATGTTCAATTAATCTGGTCAAAGAGGCTATATACAACAAATTTATATCTGGCACCATACAAGAATTCCATAATAAATTCGGACATAAGCCTGAGATATATGATATAAACATAAAAGATGGAACAAGAAAAGTATAACAGAACTAAGATGAAATTTTGACATATGTTATCTATTCAAAATAAACAAATAGGGCTGTTTTTTCGGATTATTAATAAAATAAAGTAATTTTACTGTCTAAAATATTAAATAACTCCTTTACACTTACATGATGAAATCAAAAAAACTATTAATGTTGAGTGCTGTCGCTGGACTGTTTTTAATGGCGTCATGCACAACAAAAGAGATCAAGCCGGTCTTAAATCGGGCTGATTTTCAAACAGAATTTCTTAATAAACAGACTGATCTTTATAAATTAACCAATAATAACGGTATGGAGGTCTGGGTTACTAACTTTGGAGCACGTATCGTAGCAGTTATGGTTCCCGACAGGGATGGAGTAATGCAAGATGTTGTTATCGGCTTCAGCAATATTAAAGATTATACCACACAACCAAGCGATTTTGGAGCCTCTGTAGGACGCTACGCTAACCGTATTGATCAGGGAATAATAACTCTTGACGGTGTTAAATATCAGTTACCCAAGAATAATTTCGGCCATAACCTTCACGGTGGCTGTACTCTTGAACCTGAACCAATGGGATGGCAGAATCTTATGTTCGAGGCGGATCAGATAGATGATAATATAATAAAACTCACCATTGATTCACACGATGGCGAGGCGGGATTTCCGGGACGTGTAATTGCAACAACTACTTACACTCTTACCAACGATAACGCTATTGATATTGTATGGGAAGCTGAAACCGACAAAAAAACCGTAATTAACCAGACAAACCACAGCTATTTTAATCTTAACGGCGACCATTCAATTCCCATAACCAATCATTTTCTTACACTGAATGCTAACAGTTTTACCCCCTGTGACAGTACCTACATGACTACAGGAGAGATTCTTCCTGTAGTTGGCACTCCAATGGATTTTAGTACTCCCAAAGTTATAGGAGAGGATATTGATAAGTTCGAATTTGAACAGCTAAAAAACGGAAATGGATATGATCACAACTGGGTTCTTAATACGCAGGGTGACGATAAAAAAATGGCTGCTAAACTATATAGCCCAATAACTGGCATCTATGTAGAGGTCTATACAAACGAACCTGGAATACAATTTTATTCTGGGAATTTCCTTGACGGAACCGGTATTGGTAAGCAGGGAAATATGATGGAAAAACGCACTGGATGCTGCCTAGAGACTCAAAAATTCCCAGACACTCCTAACAAATCTCATTTGGAAGGATGGCCTGATGCAACTCTTGAGCCAACAGAAAAATATTATAGTCATTGTGTATATAAATTTGGTGTTCAATAAATAATAAATAATAAAAATGGAAAGTTTAATAGAAGGTCTTAAAAATAACGGCTTCGCATTTGTTGACTATTTAATCTTTTTCGCCTATTTAGCAACTCTTATTTTCCTAGGCTTCTTTATATCTCGTAGAGGAGGCAAAGAAAAAAGTTCAAGTGACTATTTTTTAGCAGGTAACTCTCTTACCTGGTGGGCTGTAGGCGCCTCGCTAATAGCGGCTAATATATCGGCCGAACAGTTTATCGGCATGAGTGGTTCAGCTTATGCTTCAGGAATAGCTATAGCCGCCTATGAGTTAATGGCAGCATGTACATTGATTCTGGTAGCTAAATTTCTTCTTCCGGTAATGATAGAAAGAAAGATATTCACCATACCCCAATTCCTACGTCAACGTTATAACAATGGTGTAGGACTCTCTTTCTCTATTTTCTGGTTGTTTCTTTATGTATTTGTTAACTTAACCTCTGTAGCATGGTTGGGGGCACTTGCAATTGAGCAAATCCTAGGCATTCCGTCTGAATTCAGAATGTGGATTATCATGGCACTATTTTTTATTGCCGGAATCTACTCTATTTACGGAGGTTTGGCCTCTGTAGCATGGACCGATGTTATGCAGGTTACATTCCTGGTTGGTGGTGGACTTGTCACAGCCTGGTTCGCCCTTAAAAGTATTGCTCCACATATTGGTGTAGATGGCCCAATAGCAGCTTTAGGTAATGTAATGAGTAGGCTAAACGCTATACCGGGAGATACTCATTTCCATCTTATAGTTGAAAGGAATGCCGACCTATACCCTGTGATAAACGGAGTAAAAGAGGGAGGCGTGGAGATTCAAAAGGCTGATCCTTTCTTCACTATACCCGGCCTTGTTGTTATTTTCGGAGCTCTATGGTTAACAAATATAGGATATTGGGGATTCAACCAATACATTATTCAAAAGGGTCTTGCTGCAAAAAGTATTGAAGAGGCTAAAAAAGGTCTAATTTTTGCAGGTTTCTTGAAAATATTAATCCCTTTTATAGTATGTATACCCGGAGTTTGTGCCTATCTTATATGGAATGATCCAGAGCTGTATAGCAGCATGAGTAGTTCATTAGGTGGTTCAATAAAAGTAGCTGATGATGCATATCCGTTCCTTATACGAAATTTTACACCCGTAGTTGTTAAAGGTGTCTCTTTCGCTGCTCTAACGGCAGCTGTAATATCTTCTCTTGCCTCAATGTTCAACTCCACATCAACTATCTTTACAATGGATATTTACAAGGAGCTTATTAACAAAAAAGCTTCAGAAAAACAGTTAGTAAAAGTTGGACGTGTTACAGCCGTTGTAGCTCTAATTATAGCTTTTATATGTGTCAAGCCACTACTTGGGAGTCTTGACCAAGCATTCCAGTTTATACAGGAGTATTCAGGATTTGTTTATCCTGGTATTTGCGTTGTATTTGGCCTTGGCCTTCTTTGGAAAAGGGCCTCTTCTTCGGCTGCTATATGGACATCGATTGCTACATTTCCTGTTGGTATTTTGATGAAGATATTATTACCTCAAACGCCTTTCCTTCTCCGTATGGGATATGTTTTCATGATTTTGGTAACTATGTTTATTGTAATTTCTTTATATAGTAAGAAAACGGTAGAAGTAGAACTACCCAATAAAAACGATGTCAAAACTATGAAAAAATGGGGCAGGGTATTCTTGGTTTCCGGTATTGCTTTTGCTGCAGCTGGAATTGTTCAAAAAATAGTCAATGCTATGGCAGATTCTCCAATTTATCTTGAAAGAATAGGATTCGAAGCTATCTTCTTTACGGCTGCTATGCTAATTGTTCTTGCCATTTATCTGTTCTCTAATTCGAAAGATAGGGTTGAAGATCCTAAATCTGTAGGCGTTCACCTTGAACTCTTCCGTACTAACAAAGGGTTCAATATAGGAGCATGGGCAATAGTAATAATTTTGGCTATTCTATACATTTCACTTTGGTAGTTTTATGTTGGAAGATCTAAAAGATAAAGTGTTTCGTGCCAACCTTGATTTGGTTAAGCATGGTTTAGTAATTTTTACATGGGGTAATGTTTCCGCTATAGATCGAGAAAAAGAGTTGGTGGTAATTAAGCCCAGTGGAGTGGATTATGAAACTATGAAAGCCTCGGATATGGTAGTGGTAAATCTTAATGGAGATATTGTGGAGGGAGATCTTAATCCCTCCTCAGATACTCCAACTCATCTGGTACTTTACAAAATGTTCAAAGAGATAGGAGGAGTGGTCCACACCCATTCTACTTATGCTACCGCATGGGCTCAAGCAGGAAAAGATATACCCTCCATAGGCACAACACATGCTGATTACTTTTATAATGATATACCTTGTACCGCTGATATGACAAAAGAGGAGGTAGATGGATTGTACGAGATTGAAACCGGTAATGTGATAGTAAAGAGATTTGCAGGAATTAATCCTATTCACACTCCGGGAGTGCTCGTTAAAAATCATGGCCCCTTTTCCTGGGGAAAGGATGCAAAAGATGCGGTTCATAACGCTGTAGTAATGGAGCAAATTGCCAAGATGGCTTATATAGCTTACGGAGTAAATCCGGAAATTACAATGAACAATTTGTTAATAAAAAAACATTTCAACCGTAAACATGGGCCCGATGCCTATTACGGTCAAAAAGAAAAAAAATAGAAATTATGATAAAAGCATTTGAAAATTTAGAAGTATGGTTTGTAACCGGAGCTCAACTGCTCTATGGAGGTGATGCTGTAATAACTGTTGACAATCACTCAACACAGATGGTAAAAGGCTTGAACGATTCCGGCAATCTTCCTATAAAGGTTATTTACAAAGGAACGGTAAACTCCTCTTCTGAGGTAACATCAACCTTCAAAGCAGCAAATAACGACTCCAAATGTATTGGTGTTATTACATGGATGCATACTTTCTCGCCTGCCAAAATGTGGATACACGGATTGCAGGAGTTAAGAAAGCCTCTGCTTCATTTCCACACTCAGTTTAATAAAACAATTCCTTGGGATACTATTGATATGGATTTCATGAATCTGAATCAAAGTGCTCACGGAGACCGAGAATTTGGACACATTTGCGCTAAAATGCGCAAAAGTCGTAAAGTTGTTGTAGGTCACTGGCAGGATGAAAAGACTTTACACGACATAGCCGTATGGATGCGTGCAGCAGCAGCTTGGGCAGATTCACAAGATATGGTGATTGTGCGTATTGGAGATCAAATGAATAATGTAGCTGTTACCGATGGAGATAAGGTCTGTGCCGAAATTCAGCTTGGTTATCATGTTGATTTCTACCCTATAGCCGATCTGATAGCTTTTCAGGATAAAGTATCAGATGCTGAGATTCAACAGATGATAGAGATATATAACAAGGAGTATCAAGTAGCTCCAGATTGTCAGAAAGGAGGAAAAAATTATAAACAGATAGTAAATGCGGCCCGTGAAGAGATAGCTTTAAGAAATTTTCTAAAATCAAAGAACGCTAAAGCTTTCACAACAAACTTTGATGTGCTTGCCGGCCTTGACCAATTACCTGGTCTGGCTTGTCAACGTCTTATGGCCGAAGGTATAGGATTTGGAGCCGAAGGAGATTGGAAAACAGCAGCTCTATATCGTTCTATGTGGTTTATGAGTCAAGGTATGACTAAAGGCTGCTCTTTCCTTGAAGATTATACTCTAAATTTTGACGGAAAAAATAGCTCTATTCTTCAGGCACATATGCTTGAAATTTGCCCGCTTATTGCGGCAGAAAAACCAAAATTAGAGGTTCATCCACTTGGAATTGGTGGTAAAAATGACCCCGCACGCCTGGTTTTCACCTCAAAAACCGGTACCGGTATTGCGGCTACAATAATTGATTTGGGGAACCGTTTCCGTATGATAGCCAACACCGTTGAGTGTATAAAACCCAAACCGCTGCCAAAACTTCCCGTAGCGTCAGCTCTTTGGATTCCACAACCGGATCTAAAAATTGGAGCTGGTGCGTGGATATTAGCAGGTGGTACACATCATACAAGTTTTTCGTACGATCTTACTGTAGAATATCTTGAGGATTTTGCCGAAATGGCAGGGATAGAGTTTGTAGTAATAGATAAAGATACTACTATGAGTGACTTTAAAAAAGAACTACGAATGAATGAAATTTATTATATGTTAAACAAAGCTCTTATATAGTAACCATGAGTGATAAATTAGTAATTGGTCTTGATTACGGAAGTGACTCTGCCCGAGCTATAATTGTAGATGCTCTATCCGGCAAAAATTTAGCTACCTCTGTAATGAATTATCCCCGCTGGACCAAGGGGTTATATTGCGATCCCTCTGCAAACCAATACCGACAACATCCACTGGATTATATTGAGGTTATGGAGTATCTTATAAAAGATGTTTTGTCACAATGCCCGGAAGGTTCAGGACGAAAAGTAAAAGGTATTGCTTTTGATACAACCGGCAGTACTCCGGTATTCACCGATGCTACTGGTACTCCTCTTTCTCTACTCCCGGAATTTGCTGAGAATCCAAATGCAATGTTTATTCTTTGGAAAGACCATACAGCCGTAAAAGAGGCTGCCGAAATTAATGAACTTTGCAAAAAATGGGAAATAGACTACAGCTCGTATGTAGGAGGGATATACTCCTCAGAATGGTTCTGGGCTAAAGCGCTCTATGTTCTTAGACAAGATCCATTGGTACGTGAAAAAGCCTATTCGATCGTTGAACATTGCGAATGGCTTCCAGCTCTTATTACAGGAGTGAAATCGTCTAATGATATTGTCCGAAGTCGTTGTGCTCAAGGTCATAAAGCTATGTGGCATACACAATGGGGCGGATTACCCTCAGAGGAGTTTCTCTCAACACTCGACCCTCTACTTTCAGGTTACCGCAGTAGGCTCTTTAACGATACAATGAGTGCTGATAAACCAGTAGGACGCCTTACTCAAGAATGGGCAGACAAATTAGGCTTAACTACCAGTGTTGTTGTGGCAGGAGGAGCATTCGATTGTCATATGGGAGCTGTAGGTGCCGGCGTTACGGAACGTACCATGGTGGCTGTTATTGGAACATCTACTTGCGATATTATGGTGGCTCCGTACGAAGAGGCGCAACATAATCTTATAAAAGGTATATGTGGACAGGTTGATGGTTCAGTAATTCCCGGTATGATTGGCCTGGAGGCAGGACAGTCAGCTTTTGGCGATATCTACGCTTGGTTCCGCCAAATAGTTGAATTCCCTCTAACAAATATTATCAGTAAAAGTACTCTGATTGATGAGAAAACTAAGACTAAACTTATTGAAGAAACATCGGATAAAATTATATCTGAACTAATGCAAGAGGCCTCGAAACTCAGTCCAGGTGAATCGGGACTTATCTCTACTGATTGGATAAACGGGCGTAGAACACCCGACGCAAATCAAATGCTTAAAGGTATAATTTCTGGCATTAGTTTAAGCACTACTGCTCCAAAAATTATGCGCTCTCTGGTTGAAGCCACAGCTTTCGGTATGAAAGCTATTGTTGATCGCTTCACGTCGCAGAACATAACTATAGAGCGAGTAATCGGTATTGGAGGTATAGCTTTAAAATCCCCTCTAGTAATGCAGGTCCTATCGGATGTTCTAAATATGCCTATTAAAGTGTGTAAAACTGATCAGGCATGTGCTCTTGGTGCAGCTATGTTCGCAGCTACCGCTTCGGGCATATATAACAAGGTTGAAGATGCTATAGCTGCTATGAATAGCGGTTTTGGCAACGAGTATACTCCTAATATTGAGAATCATAAAATTTATAAGGATCTATACAATCAGTATCTACTTATTGGAAAATTCTCGGAAGAGGATTTGTACCGTAACTAATCTGTTTCCCCGTCATATATTTAGTTTAGAGTCTATATGACGGGGAAAACAGGCTTACACTTTATATTGA
>DASRNO010000056.1:0-57486 GCA_035647375.1 Bacteroidaceae bacterium | reverse complement strand
AAAGTGGAGTATTGGTTTGTTATTACATAAAAAATAGAATTATCTTTGTAAACTATTAGTGAACATTTATGAAACAACTATTACGCCGGTTACCACTCTATATAGCAATATTGCTATACAATGCATGTTCTACTCAGAAAGACATCCTATATTTCCAGGATATTGACAAGGCTAGTATAGATAAGATAAGCAATGATTATGAGCCGGTAATAAAAAGAGACGATGTTTTGAAGATTATCGTGAGCGGCCCCGATAAAACAGTTGCTATGCCGTATAACTTAACTCTTAACGAGGCTATGCGAACTGGATCTACCTCTAGTGTTAACCCTACAACTGCAGTATTACCCTATACAGTAGACAGTAACGGATACATTAGTTTCCCAAATTTGGGAAAGATTAAAGTTCTTGGCATGACTCGTATGGAGCTGGTCAATTATTTGACCGAATTGCTTAAAAAAGATATTAAAGATCCCATTGTATATGTTGCTTTTGATAATTTTAAAGTTACAGTTTTGGGCGAGGTGAAAAATCCGGGTACTTTTAATATCTTGTCGGAGAGAATAACTTTGTTGCAAGCTTTGGGTATGGCGGGCGACCTCTCTTTGACCGCTGAGCGAGAAGGGCTTATTTTAATTCGCGAAGTTGATGGGAAACAGACCCATTATAAATTTAACCTGAGCGATAGCAAAATATTAAGTTCGCCCTATTTTTATCTTCAGCAGAACGATGTAATTTATGTACCGGCTAGTCCGTCTAGAGTTATGGCTGCTACAACCAACACTGGTATATGGTCGGTTACATTATCAACTGTAACTACATTAGTAACGGTAATTGCTTTATTATTAAAATAAAATCTTATATGATAGAGAGTGAAAATACAAGAAAGAATCAGCACGATGAGGAGGGAGAGTCTATCGATCTAAAACTTATTATTAGTGTTGTTTGGAGATTGCGCTGGTGGATTGTCTTTTGTGCATTTGTATCTTTTTTATTAGCATTTATTCTTGTAAGATATATTGTGCCCACATATCAAAGTACGTCGATGATTCTTATTACCAGCGATAAGAATTCAGGTACAGCTACGGAACTTAATTTAGTACAAGAGCTGACGGGGATAGGACAGGCGGGAAATATTCAAAATGAGAAAGCTATTATTAAGTCTATACCCATACTTGAGAAGGTTGTAAAAGAGAGGGACCTCAATATAAAGTATTATGCAATGGGGCGAAAACTCCAATGGAATGAGATATACCCATCCAAAGAGTTTGTCCTCACTTATACATCTTACGAATCGGAAGCGATTAGATATATGACTCCGATTATAGTTGAGTTAGAGTATCTGGATAACACTACTTACAAAATAAACCAGATGATTACCTACTCAAAAAGTGGAGATAAAGTAGAGACGCGTAATAAAGAGAAATGCCGATTCGGAGAGCCGGTTGATGTTGACGGAAGGGGTTTTTTTATTATTCGTTATGTACCGCTTAAAGGTGAATCTGAATCTATAAGAGATAAAAAAATCAGAATCACTGTTAGATCTTATTTGACGGTGGCTAAAAATCTGGCAAAATCACTTGAGGTAACATCCTCTTCCGGAAGATCTACATTTGAACAGTCAAGTATACTTAATTTGATTCTTCAGGACACTAAACCAGAAAGATCAGAACAAATCCTTAACGACATTGTAAAACATTACAATGAGGCCAATAAAATTTTTAAGAACCAGATAAATACCAAGACTCTTACATTCATAGAGGAACGCTTGGCAGATATAGAATCCAAGTTATTGGGTGTAGAGGACAATATGATGCTTTATAACGAGAGAAATACAGTAGTTGATATCATTTCTCAGTCTCAGATATCTCTCCAAATTGACCAGAAAGTTCAGGAAAAAATTATAGAGATAGAGCTTCAATTAGAGCTACTTGGCAGTATGAGAGAGTATATGAAGGTGAGCAATACTTCTAGTGTTATACCTGCTAATATTGGTATTCAGGATGCCAATCTTAATAACAGTATTAATTCATATAACGATTACGTTTCGGAAAGAAATATGGCTCTTGCTGCTGCCTCAGAGAATAATCAGAGAGTTAAACAATTGAACAGTATTGTTGCTGATTTGCGTGAGGCCATAGAGTTGTCCATAGAGAGTCTTTTGAGTTCATACAATATTCAATTAAATGCTTATAACAGACAACTGACTAAAAGTACATTGAATCTGTCTAATTTACCAAAACAACAATTAGAGGTAGCCCAGATAACCCGAGAACAGAAAACTCTTGAGCCATTGTATGAACTATTGACACAAAAATACGAAGAGGCTAATATAGCAAAGGTTTCGGAACCGGATATAGCTCGAGTTATTGAATCGCCTGAATATATGTCTGTAAGAGTTAAACCAAACTCTAAAATGATATATCTGTTAGCATTTATTCTGGGAGCATGTATACCGGTAGGAGTTTTCGGATTACGACACATGCTTAGAAGGAAAATAGAGAATCAGCGCGATATTGATGTACGTACCACTCTACCTGTGCTTGGTGTATTGCCTCACAAGGAGGATATAAATCTCTCAACAGCTATAAATTCTATGAGTGGACGTGAGGCTATTGCTGAGGCTTTTCGTGCTTTAAGATCAAATTTAAGTTTTTTAAAGGGGCAAGTGATTCAGACTACATCGTCTGTATCGGGCGAGGGAAAATCTTTTGTCTCAGCTAATCTTGCAGTCTCTTTGGCTCATGTTGGGAAAAAGGTTATGTTAATCGAGACAGATCTTAGAAACGGTCATATGGAGGAGGCTGTAGGATTTAAAAAGGAGCATCATAAAAAGGGTTTATCTCATTTTTTGGCGCTTGCTAACTTAAATGTAGATGAAGTGACTTATAAAAATGTGGGAGGAAGCGGCCTGGACGTTATCTTAAAGGGAGCTGTACCGCCAAATCCAAATGAGTTACTGTCTAGTGTAAAAATGGACGAACTTTTGACAGATCTTAAAAGCCGCTATGATTATATTATCCTTGACTCGCCTCCCTATTTGGTTATTTCTGATCCTGTGGTTTTAAAAAGGATAACTGATATTACAATTTATGTGATGAGAGCAAATTTTTCAGATCTGCGTTTTGTGGAAGAGGTTAATATGGCCCACAGAAATGGGAAGCTTAATAACGTATTGATAGTGCTTAATGATGTTAATCTATTCTCTGGAGCTTCTCGTTATGGTTACGGTTACGGTTATGGTTACGGTTATGGTTACGGTTATGGTTATGGTGCGGATTATTCCAAGAAGAGAACCAAAAGAGATAGAGTGAAATTTTTACTTGATGTTATTAGGAAACAGGATAATAAGTCGTAATAACAATGTTCTTAGATGAATTTTTTTGATTTTTTTATTAAGAAGAAAAAATCATTTGCTGACCTGAAAGTTGGTTATGATATCCACTCCCATATCCTTTACGGAGTAGACGACGGTTTTACCAATGCGGCAGATTCATATGAGGCTTTACGAAGGTATCAAAAAAGAGGTTATAAGGGGATTTATCTTACACCTCATATGAATTTAGACAGTTATTCAGATAATAACGAAACTATGCTTCAAGAGCATTTCAAAGAATTTGTAGAGAATATGCCCGATGATATCTCTATAGATCTTAGACTTGGAGCTGAATATATGGTAAATGAAACATTAGATTTAAATAGAGAATTTCTAACCTTTGCCAATAGAAAAGTTCTTATAGAGATGTCTTATTATTATGAGAGTCCAAATATTAGAGAAACAATATTTGAATTGGGATTACAGGGTTACTCTCCTGTGTTGGCGCATCCTGAAAGATATCTTTATTATACTGATAAAATAGGGGATATTGAGAATTTTGTAAATATGGGATGTCAGTTACAGTTAAATATTTTGTCGTTAACCCCGTATTATTCATCTGAAACGGTTGTGCTTGCTAAAAGATTGTTGAATATGAATCTATATTCTTATGTTGGTACGGACCTACACTCTTTAAATCAGCTTTCCCGAATTTTTGAGATGACAGCTAATAGTTCTTTAATGGATAAACTTAATGTTATTATGGAGAATAATTCAGAATTATTCTATTAATATATTTTTCTTTAATTTTTTGCGGTATGAAACGTCACTTTGTTCTATTCTTTACTCTATTGTTTTGCTGTACGGTCTGTTTTTCAACCCAGAGTGCAACTCAGAATCTAAGTCAATTCGCACGAAATCTTTATGATTTTGAAGTTCTATTTCCACAAGAAAAGGTATATGTGCAACTTGACAATACAGGTTATTATCAAGGAGAGATAATTTGGTTTAAATGTTATGTTGTTAATGCAGCAAATCTTATAAAGGCACCAAGTAAGGTGGTATATGTAGAGCTTATTTCGCCCTCTGGAGTTGTAGTTGAGACGCAAAGACTAAAAGTAGTTCATGGGCAGTGTGACGGATCATTTTCTCTTGTTGATAAATCTACAAGGCAGGCTAGGGAGATGCGTGGAGCTCTTTATTATCAAAGTGGTTATTATGAAATAAGAGCATACACTTTGAATATGCTTAATTTTGATCATAATGGATTATTCTCCAGAGTTATTCCGATATATGAAAAACCTAAAGAAGATGGAGACTATTATAGTGAAGATCCGGTTATAAAAATGGTTAAGAGTGACATTGAAAATTATCGACCGGAATCTCCAATAATAAAAAAACTGAATGTAAGTTTCTATCCTGAGGGAGGGAATCTTGTTCAGGGCTTGAATTGTCGTGTTGCCTTTAAGGCGGTAGGAGAAAACGGTTTGGGTGTTGATGTCACAGGTGTTCTTAGAGAAGATGAGAGTGTTGAATTTAAAACAGGGCACGATGGAATGGGAGTGTTTGAATTTACTCCCGAACGTAAAAAGTATAGGGCTAAGATTGAGTTTGAGGGTAATCAATATACTTTTGATCTGCCCGATGCGCAAACTTCAGGTTATACAGTAAAGCTTACAACTGCTGCTAACGAAGATGTGGATGTTAATATATCGGGGAGTTCTGATATGATGATTGATACTTTGGGATTAATAATTACCTGCAGGGGGCAGCTGGTATATTTTAATACATTGCCCGGTCAGGTAGATAACGCCTCTTTTACAATTTCTATGGCTGGGATTCCTGCCGGAGTGTGTCAACTCACTCTCTTTACTCAAAAAGGAGAGATAATGGCGAGACGATCGTTTTTTAATAACCAATCTATTAATGTTCCAAATCTAAAAGTAGAGACTGACAAGAGTGTTTATAATCCTTTTGAGAAGATAAATATAAACTTTTCTCTTGTAGATGGTGCTGGAGAGCCCTTTGCCGATCGTTTTTGTGTATCAGTACGCGATTCTAGAGATGCAGGCACTATCTATTCTGAAGATTTAAGGATATATATGCTTCTTTCATCTGATCTTAAAGGTTTTATTTATAAACCCGAATATTACTTTGAGTCTGATGAGGAGTCTGTAAAAAGAGATCTTGATATGCTTTTGATGATTCAGGGATGGGAGCGTTACGATTGGAAAACCATGTCGGGCGTTAATAAATTTGAAGAGAAGCACCGTATAGAGAAGGGATTAACTTTTAATGGTTGGGTATTGACAAAACGGGGCTCAGGAGTGCTTTCAGGTATAAAGGTTCAGGCTGCTGTTGTACCAAAAGACAAAAAGCATGTTGATCAATTTAAGTTTGTGACAGATAAGAATGGTTATTTTGGTTTCGATCTGACAGATTTTGAAGGAGAGGCTTCTCTTACAATCTCTTTGAGGAAAAACAGAAATAATAAGTTAGCTAATGCTAAAATTTTGTTGGAACGCTCAATAAAACCTTCATTGAGAGCTTTTTCACCCGAAGAGCTTATTTTTCCAGAAAGAGAGATAAATAAAAAGTTTGTAGATCTAACTAAAATGGAATTGGAAAAAATAGGCGATGACGGATTTCCTCATATTATTGATTCTCAAAACGGGGTGTTGTTACAGGAGGTGGATATATTGGGGAAAAGAAAGTTTATTGATTTTTATACTTTCAAGGCCCTTGATGTAATAAAAGATTCAGAAGAATATTATGACAGAGGAGATTTCACCAGCGATGTTTATGGTTATCTTCTTTCCAAAGGCTATCCAATATGGCGTGACGATTCAGTCCAATCGTCAGAAGAGGGAGAATTATCGCAGGAATCACAACAATCGGCTATACCTGAACATATCTCAATTTCTGATGGAGATACTTATACCAGAATTTCTAATGCTATGAGTGGATGGTATATGGGGGCGTATAAGTTGTTCTGGTATGTTCATGATTTGGAAAATAGCAGATACCAGACTATTTATGAGGAACCTGCTCTGATCGATATGGATATGGTTAAAAGCATTGTGGTTTATGATAGACCTGTAGCGGCTAGTAGTGTTTTTGACCTTACACCTATTCTTGAAAGTGATTTTTCGCACGATGCCGGCGAGTCTTTCAATACCTTCAAATCGGATTTTATAGAAAACTCGGGAAATTATTTTGTTGTAGATATTCAGGTTAAAGAAGATTATGAGCTAAAAACTAGAAAGGAGCTGTTTTCGCTTAATCGTCGTGTAACCACTGTTCAGGGATATTCTACCAGCTATGAATTTTATAATCCTTCTTATCCTGAAGGACCGGTTCTGGGTGATGTTGATTACCGCCGTACTTTATATTGGAATCCAGATGTAATTTCTGACAGAGAGGGTAAAGCTAAAGTGGAATTCTATAACAACATGAATGCTACTCGTATTAAGGTGTCAGCTTGTGGTATTACTGCTGGGGGTACTCCTTATACTCTTTTAAAGGAGATGTGATTTTTTTTGCTAAAAACGCACTCAATTTGATCTGTTTTAACAAAGTGTTATCATTTTGCAATGAAATATATTATTAATAATTATGCCTACAAAGAATATTCGTCCCTCCGGTATGGAACGTATTTTAACTACAGAATTAGCCGATAAATTTATTGCTGAGCAAATCTCTATACTGAGATCTAGAATAGGCAATAGGAAAGTGTTGTTGGCTTTGTCGGGTGGGGTTGATTCATCGGTTGTAGCAGCTCTACTTCTAAAGATAATAGGTAAACAGCTAATATGCGTTCATGTAAACCATGGTTTGCTTCGTAAAGGTGAAGCTGAGCAGGTTATAGAACTATTCAGTAATCAGATGGGAGCTAATTTGATTTATGTTGACGCTATAGATCGTTTTTTAGAAAAACTGAAAGGAGTAGCCGATCCCGAAAAAAAACGTAAAATAATAGGTGCTGAATTTATTCGTGTATTTGAAGAAGAGGCGCGCAAATTGGATGGCATAAAATTTCTTGCTCAAGGAACTATCTATTCTGATATAGTTGAATCGGGTTTGGTAAAATCACATCATAACGTGGGAGGTTTACCCGAAGATCTTAATTTTGAATTGGTAGAGCCGATAAAACTTCTATACAAAGATGAAGTAAGAGTAATAGGAAAGGCCTTGGGATTGCCGGATAACATGGTATATCGTCAGCCTTTCCCCGGTCCCGGATTGGCTGTGCGTTGTATAGGTGCTATCACTCGTGAACGTTTGGAGGCTGTACGAGAGTCGGATGCAATATTACGTGAAGAGTTTGCAAAGCATGGTTTGGAGGGTAAAGTATGGCAATATTTTACAGTGGTTCCGGATTTCAAGTCTACCGGAGTGAAGAGTGGTAAGCGTAGTTTTGAATGGTCGGTAATTATCAGAGCTGTAAATACGTTAGATGCTATAACTGCTACTGTAGAAGAGGTGCCCTTCTCAATATTGAAGCATATAACTGAACGTATAACATCACAGGTAAAAGGTGTAAACCGTGTGCTATACGATCTAACTCCTAAACCAACCGGAACAATAGAGTGGGAATAGGTTTTTAGCCCAGAGTTAATATCTACTTACCCAATAACAGCTCCATTATTTGACATGCTGCTTTGGCTACACTTGTACCGGGACCAAAAATAGCTGCTGCTCCTGCTCTGTATAGATAATCGTAATCTTGTGCAGGAATTACTCCACCTACAATAACCATTATATCATTACGTCCCATTTTTTCAAGTTCTTCAATCACTTGTGGAACTAATGTTTTGTGGCCAGCAGCCAATGACGATACACCCAAAACGTGGACATCATTTTCTACTGCATTGCGGGCGGCTTCAGCAGGGGTTTGGAAAAGTGGACCTACATCAACATCAAAGCCGCAGTCGGCATAGCCGGTAGCTACAACCTTTGCGCCTCGATCGTGCCCATCTTGTCCCATTTTAACAATTATTATTCTTGGTCTACGGCCCTCTTCCTTTGCGAAACGTTCCGTTAGCTTACAGGCTTTTTCAAAGTCTGCGTCTTGTCTGCTTTCTGATGAATACACACCTGATATTGTTTTAATAATAGCATTATAACGTCCAACTACTTTCTCACACGCATCAGAAATTTCTCCTAGTGATGCGCGATGTTTTGCAGCCTCAACTGCCAACTCCAGTAGATTACCCTTTCCAGTGCTAACACACTCTGTTATGGAGTCTAAAGCTCTTTTAACAGCATCCTGATTGCGTTCGGCTTTAAGTTTTTTCAGGCCCTCTATCTGCTCTATACGTACAGCTGTATTATCTATCTCAAGAATATCAATAGGCTCTTCTTTTTCTAGACGGTATTTATTTGTACCCACTATGGTTTGAATGCCTGAATCAATTCTGGCTTGAGCACGAGCTGCCGCCTCTTCAATTCGCATCTTAGGTAGGCCAGATTCTATAGCTTTTGCCATTCCTCCAAGACTCTCAATCTCTTGAATTAGCTCCCAGGCTTTCTGGGCTAATTCGTTAGTCAACGATTCCACATAATATGAGCCACCCCATGGATCAACATTTTTACAAATGTTAGTCTCTTCCTGAATATAAATCTGGGTGTTACGAGCTATACGAGCGCTGAAATCTGTAGGAAGGGCTATAGCCTCATCTAATGCATTAGTGTGTAAAGATTGGGTGTGACCGAGTGCCGCAGCCATTGCTTCTATACAGGTACGACCAATATTGTTGTAAGGATCCTGTTCTGTCAATGACCATCCTGAAGTTTGACTATGAGTTCTAAGTGCCAGCGATTTAGGATTTTTAGGATTAAATGTTTTAACAATTTTAGCCCAAAGAAGACGTGCAGCTCTCATTTTAGCTATTTCCATAAAATGGTTTGTTCCAATAGCCCAAAAGAAAGAGAGACGGGGAGCGAAAGCATCAATATCTATTCCAGCGTTAATTCCCGCTTTAAGATATTCCCATCCGTCTGCTAAAGTGTATGCCAATTCAATATCTGCTGTTGCGCCAGCTTCTTGCATATGATATCCGGAGATAGAAATACTGTTGAATTTTGGCATTTTTTGCGATGTATATTCAAATATGTCGCTTATTATTTTCATTGAGAATTTAGGTGGATATATATAGGTGTTTCGCACCATAAACTCTTTTAGAATATCGTTCTGTATTGTACCGGCTAACTCTTCAAGTTTTGCACCCTGTTCTAGCGCGGCAGTTATATAAAAAGCCATAATGGGTAGAACAGCTCCATTCATAGTCATAGAGACCGACATCTTGTTGAGTGGAATACCGGAGAATAAAATTTTCATATCTTCTACAGAGCATATTGATACTCCAGCTTTGCCTACATCGCCTATAACACGTTCATTGTCAGGATTGTATCCACGATGAGTAGGTAAATCGAATGCTACTGATAAACCTTTTTGTCCACTGGCTAAATTACGGCGGTAAAATGCATTTGATTCTTCAGCAGTGGAGAATCCGGCGTATTGACGTATTGTCCAAGGACGCATAACATACATTGTGGAATAGGGCCCGCGAAGAAAAGGAGCTATTCCGGCTGCATATTCTAGGTGTTCCATTCCCTCAAGATCCTGTTTTGTGTAGATTGGTTTTACCTCAATATGTTCTGGAGTCTTCCAGTTGGATTTATTGTCGTTCTCATTTTGCCGAGATGTTTCTACATTTTGACTCACACCGGCAAGTATATCTATATTACTAAAATCTTTTCTCATCTCTTTTTTTTACTTAATGCCTAATTTTGCGTTATAATCTTTTAGAGTGGATAGTACGTTCTGGCGAACATGTATAAAATTCTCCACTCCTTCACTTTTAAGACTCTCTGAACAAGCAGGATTTCCCGCCACAACAAATATAGCACGGCCGTTCAGGGCCTTAAAGGCGGGAACTGCATATTCAGCATATTCATCATCGCTTGAACATAAAACAACTATGTCAGATTTGGCTTCAACAGCAATATCGATACCCTCTTCTACGCTATCAAAACCTATATTGTCTATAATTTCATATCCGGCACAAGCAAAAAAGTTTGAACTAAATTGTGATCGTGCTTGACGCATAGCCATATTTCCTATTGTTAACATAAAAACTTTAGGACGTTTCTCGCTTTTTTCTGTAGAAAGACGTAAAGCTTCAAATTCGCCAGCCAAACGCTTTTGCGAAAGTGATTTGAATTTTCCGTTACAATTTATCCCACCGCACAATATATTATTTATATCAATGGAATCTATATCCTTGGATTGTTCGTTAAAATTGGGGTATTGATTGGTTCCTATCAGTGATTTTTTTCTTGTGGCAATTGCATCACGACGAGCTTTGCTACTTTCGTTAACATTATCTTGCACAAATCCTTGGTATGATGCATTAAGCATACCGCCCTCTTTTTCTACATTTAGAAAAAGGTTCCAAGCCTCTTTGGCAATAGAGGCCGTAAGAGTCTCTACATAATATGAACCGGCTGCTGGGTCAACTACTTTATCAAAATGGCACTCTTCTTTAAGTAATAATTGTTGATTACGGGCAAGTCGTTCTGAAAATTCAGAAGGGGGTGAATAAACTTTATCAAACGGATTTATACTCATTGAATGGACACCGGCTATGGCAGCACTCATTGCTTCTGTTTGAGTACGAAGTAGATTAACATAGCTGTCATAAAGTGTCATGTTGAAAAAAGAGGTGCTAGCGTGTATTAACATTTTGCAACTTTGAACATTCTCAGGAGCGTATTGTTTGGCAATCTCTGCCCAGAGAAATCTTGCAGCACGAATTTTAGCTATCTCCATAAAGTAGGCACTACTTATACCCAGGTTGAATTTAATAGCACTTAGAGCTGTATCGGTAGGGATACCCTCCTTAACAAGTAAATTAACATATTCGTTACCCCATGCCAAAGCATATCCAAGCTCCTGATAAATATAGGATCCGGAGTCATTCAGAGATATAGCATTAATTGTTATAGGTCTAAATCCCGGAAATTTATCGCATGCTTTGACAATTTTTACAGCTATATTTTTCCAATTGGGAAGCTCAAATCCCTTTACAAGAATATATTTGATGGGATCAAAATCAATGGATCCTTGAATTTTATCAGGGTCGTAGTTTTTTTCTGAGAACTCTCTCATTAAAATTTCTGTTAACTCTAATGCTTTGGTTTGGCAGGTTGTAAAATTCAACTCTGTTTTTTCGGGGTTAATTCCGTCAATAAGTTTAAGTATATTCTCTCTGTTTACATCTGAACTTTTAATTGTAAAACTTAAAGAATCAACACCTTTGTTGAGTAATTTAAGCACCTTATGGTTAGAGTCGGTAAAATCACTTACAATTATATCTTGGCGTACAAGCCACTTGTTGTCTTTTGTTCTGTTTCCGCGTAAAAAGGGAAACTCTCCGGGTAGAGTGTCGGTAAGCTCTATATTTGTGATATCTTCTGAGCGATAGAAAGGTTGAACTTTAAAACCCTCGTTTGTTTTCCAAACAAGTCTTTTTTCAAAATCAGCTCCCTTTAGATCCTCTTTGATCTTTTCAAGCCATTGCTCAGTTGAAACAGGTGGAAATTCCGAAAAAAGTTTAACTTTATTTTTTACCATAACTTATGTATAAATTAAAAAATCAGATTTAATATAGCTGTAGTTTATGTTTTGTATACTATATGTGAATAGTAGCTGTATAGATAATAAAAAATATGCTCAAAGGTAACAATATTAGTTGCTATAAACAATTTCTTTGTAACCAATAAGCTGTTATTAGGCCGTTTTAGAGTATTGATCATATTTTTTTATAACTGACTATCCAAACATTTTACGATAAAAGATGGGAGACTCTTTCTCTAACGAAACCGGATATCCCCGGCTGTTCAGAAAACAATGAATAGTCTGGGCTGTGGCACATATCTTTCCGCTAACAGTATCAGAGATTTTATATTCGAATTTGAATTTAATACTACTGCATTTTTTCAGGGCAACATCTATATTTATTATATCGCCAAAACGAACACTGTTTTTGTACTCGCAGAGTACAGATAATACAGGACTTACCAGGCCGGCTTTCTCCATCTCTATGTAGGGAGCTCCTATTTTATCCAGAAAATCCACCCTGGCCTCCTCAAGCCATCGAATGTAATTTGAATGATGTGCTACTCCCATTTGGTCTGTCTCGTAGTAGTGAACTCTATGACTATATACATCCATTTGTTATTTTTTTAAAACAACCTTGATGCAAAGTTAATTAAATGTAACGATAGCTTGTAGGCAGAGAAGAATAAAATATGTTATAAAGTAAAGTAGTCGGTTATATAGATAAAATTCAGATTATTGATATTAGAATAATTGGTAACTTTGCGTGCTGAAAGTAAAAAACAGGAAAAGATCAAATTTATGGAATGGTTAAATTCTCTTTTGTATGATACAGACTCTGTAGCTCATATTATTTTATTATACTCTTTTGTAATATTTACGGGGGTATATTTAGGAAAGCTAAAAGTGTTTGGTGTCTCTTTAGGTGTGGCTTTTATTCTTTTTGTTGGAATATTCGTAGCACATTTTGGTTTCTCGGCTAATGAGCAAGTAATCAATTTTATTAAGGATTTTGGTCTGATTCTATTTGTTTACAGCGTAGGACTGCAGGTGGGGCCCTCTTTTTTTACATCTTTTAAACAAGGTGGAATTAAGATGAATATGTTGGCTGTTGGAATGGTAGCACTCAATGTAATAATTGCCTTACTGGTATATGAACTGTTGTTTGATAAATCTGACCCAAGTAGTTTTCCTTTGTTGGTGGGTGTTATGAGTGGTGCTGTTACCAACACGCCAGGGCTTGGTGCGGCCGAAGAGTCATTAAATCAATTAGGTTATGCTGGTATTGATATAGCTACAGGTTATGCTTGTGCATACCCTTTTGCTATACTTGGAATAATATTAATTCCTATGATTATTAAATGGATATGTAAAATTCGATACGAGCAGGAGGAGGAGAGTATCAAAAATATTGAACTAAATAACGTTAACACTAAGCCTAAATGCCAGCATTTAGAAATGCAGAACAAGAGTTTTGATGGAATGACTATTATGGAGCTTAGAAAGATTGTAAATAGGGATTTTATATGTTCACGTTTGCTTAACAATGGTAAGGTGGTAAATCCTCATAAAGATACCATTGTAAGGATTGGTGATATTATGAGAATTGTTAGCGCAGAAGAGGATTCAAAAGCCATTAAGACAATAATAGGTTCTGAAATAGTGGTGGATTGGGACAAATATGTAGCTCCGGAGCCATTAGTATCGCGAAAAATTGTGATTACAAAAAACAGACTTAACGGTAAGACTTTGGGGCAATTACATCTTGGAAGCATATTCGACGTCACAATTACGCGAGTGGTGCGTTCAGGAACCGAGCTTTTTGCCTCTTCTGGATTAGTTTTACAGGTGGGTGATCGCTTAACTGTTGTTGGTCCGGCGTATGCAGTAGCCGGAGTTGCGGCTAGAGTAGGAAATGAATTAAGAAGATTGGATGTTCCAAATATTACTACAATGTTTATAGGAATTTTTTTGGGTATTTTGGCAGGAAGTATTCCATTACATATGCCCGGTATTCCTACTCCTATAAAATTGGGCCTTGCAGGAGGACCTTTGGTAATAGCGATTTTTATTGGTCGTTTTGGATATAAACTGGGCCTAGTTACCTATACAAAGGCAAGTGCAAACCTTATGATAAGAGAGATTGGAATAGCTCTTTTCTTGGCAAGTGTGGGTATTAAAGCGGGCGATACTTTTGTAGATACAGTATTGAATGGAAATGGTCTGATTTTTATGCTATCTGGTTTGATAATAACAGTTATTCCGGTTTTAATTATATCATTAATAGCCAGGATTGGATTTAAAATGAATTATTTCAATATATTGGGTGTTGTTGCCGGAAGTTGTACCAATCCACCTGCATTGGCTTACGCAAATGATCTTACCACACATAATGCTCCTGCAGTAAGCTATTCAACAGTATATCCACTAACTATGTTCTTGAGAATACTGACAGCTCAACTTATGGTACTGATTGGGTACGGATTAATGTAATCTTTTTTTAATAGCGGTTAACCAGTTATCTTTTATCGTACATTCTTTGGTAATAGTTTTTATAATCACCACTGGTTACCTGCTCTACCCATTCCTGGTTGTCAAGATACCACTCTATAGTTTTAATTATACCTTTCGCAAACTTTGTTTCCGGATACCATCCAAGTTCGTTGGTTATTTTGGTGGGATCTATAGCATATCGTTGGTCGTGCCCCAGACGATCTTTGACAAAAGTTATCAAGCTGTCATTTATCCAATCTATGCTAATCTCACCGTTAGGCTTAATCTCTTTTCTTTTAAGAACTTTGCGGTAATTAGGATTGGTTTCCATTAAATTGTGAATAGTAGAGATAGTATGTTTGACAATATCAATATTTTTCATCTCGTTGTGTCCACCTACGTTAAAAATATCGCCCGGCTTTCCTTTTTTGACAACCAGATCTATAGCTTTACAATGATCTAAAACATAAAGCCAGTCGCGTACGTTGCTTCCGTCGCCGTAAACAGGAAGTTTTTTCCCTTCCAATATATTTTTTATAATAAGCGGAATCAGCTTTTCTGGAAAATGATATGGTCCGTAGTTATTACTACATCTTGTAATACTTACCGGCATTTTAAAGGTGTCGTGATAGGCCATAACTATCATATCGGCGCTAGTTTTGGATGCACTGTATGGACTGTGTGGGCAGAGTGGTGTAGATTCAGTAAAAAAGCCCTCTTCATCTAAACTACCGTAAACCTCGTCGGTAGAGACTTGATGAAAACGTTTACCTGATTTCCATATAGGATAACCGCAATCATCTTTTCCTGTAACCCATGCACTGCGAGCTGTGTCAAGCAAGTTTTGTGTACCAAGAATATTTGTAACAAGAAACAATTGAGGATTTTCAATACTACGATCTACATGACTCTCTGCCGCAAAATTTACCACATAGTCAAAATCGTACTGTTTAAATAATTTCTCGGTCAAATTTTTATCTCCGATATCGCCTTTTACAAAAAAACATCTTTCGTTGTCAATATCGTCAATTATTGTACCCAAATTACCGGCATATGTTAGCAGATCTAAAATAACTACTTTTATGTTTTTGTTTTCGGCTAAAATATATTTTATATAATTTGCACCTATAAAACCAGCCGCTCCTGTTACTAAATATGTCTTCATTTTACTGATAATGATATTATATATTGTCCGTAATCTGTTTTCTCCATATTACGTCCAAGTTCAAAAAGTTGACTACTCTCTATCCATCCATTACGCCATGCAATCTCTTCAATACAACTTATATAAAAGCCCTGCCTCTTTTGTATTGTAGATACAAAATTTGATGCATCGAGTAAACTATCACAATTGCCGGTATCGAGCCAAGCGAATCCGCGCCCAAAAGTCTCTACTTTTAGTTTCCCGTCATTAAGATATAGATTGTTTAGATCGGTTATTTCATATTCTCCGCGTGGTGATGGTTTTAAAGACTTGGCTTTTTCTACAACAGTATTGTCGTAGAAATAGAGTCCCGGTACAGCATAATTACTTTTTGGCTTGGATGGTTTCTCCTCAAGAGATATTACTTTGCCTGTATGGTCAAATTCAACAACTCCGTATGCTCTTGGATCTTTAACATAGTAACCAAAAACACAAGCTCCATCTTTGATTTCTGCAGCTCGTTTGAGTATAGAGGTGAATCCTTGTCCATAAAAAAGGTTGTCTCCAAGAATAAGACAGCCTGGTTCACCATTAAGAAAATCTTCTCCCAATACAAAAGCTTGAGCTAAGCCATTAGGCTCTTTCTGGATTATATAGGAAAAACTCATACCTAACTGTTTTCCATCATCAAGAAGATCTTGAAACATGGGGAGATCGCGGGGAGTTGAGATAATAAGAACTTCGCGTATTCCCGCTAACATTAAGGTAGAGAGTGGGTAATAAATCATAGGTTTGTCAAAAATTGGCATTATCTGCTTTGATATGGCCTTTGACAAAGGGAAAAGTCGACTGGCGGAACCGCCGGCAAGAATAATTCCTTTCATATTGGCAAGGTTTTTTATTATCTGCAAAGAAAGATATTTTTTTCTATACGGCAAATTGTTTTGCTTATAGGAGGTTATTTAAGAGAGACAAAAAAAGTGTTCCGGTTGTTTTCCGGAACACTTGATAACTGTACAACAAAATAAAAAAGTTATCTGGGAGCACCCTGGTCTCTATTTACACCACCACCAAAGCCGCCTTGGCCACGTTGTTGACGCTCAGCCTGCATCTCTTGATATTTTTTAAATTGGGCCTCTGTCAGTATAGACTTGAGTTTTGCCTCTTGAGCTTCGCGTTGTTTCCGGAACTGCTCCATCATATCCTGATTAGCACCTCCTTGTCCCATCTGTTGGCCACCACCTTGTTGCATCTGTTCTCTGCGAGCCTGATTCTCTTTATTGGTCTTTAAGTAGAATACGTAAAGTGAATCATACTGAACTTGTGTCAATTCCAATTGCTCTTTCAAACGTTCGGCCTGCATCTTGGCCATCTCTGCTGGATCGGTTGTCATACCCTGACCACCACCAAACCCTTGTGAAAATGCTAATGTAGAGATTAGCAAAGCTGCAGCTGTAAAAAATAATTTTCTCATTGTTTTAATAAATTAAGAATTAAGGTTATTATGCTTACTATTTCTATGAAAATATAGCAACTACCAATATATATAATATATCTATAAACAGTTAAGGTTAAAAATGGTTGGACTTAAATTTGAAAAAAATCATTTTGTGTTCTCTAATAATAGATTAACAGAACTCTTTGGGATCTCCACTACATCTAATTCGGAAAATTTGTCTCCCTCTACAGTGAGAAGTATTAGAGTACGGAATTGTTGCCATCCTTGTAGTCCAGCAGCTCCGGGATTTATGTAAAGCATATTAAACTCCTTGTCGTATTGCACTTTAAGTATGTGAGAGTGACCGCAAACAAATAGATTGGGGGTGTTTTGTACAAGAGACTGTTTTGCAAGTTTATCGTACCGTCCCGGATAACCTCCGATATGTTTAATCAACACCTCTGAATTTTCAATTTTGAAACGATTTATTTCCGGATATATTCTTCGTATATCATAACCATCGCAATTTCCGTAAACAGCCCGTAGCATAGCAATATTATTAAGTTTATCGGCTACAGAGTAAGAGCCTATGTCTCCAGCATGCCAAATCTCGTCACACTCTTTAAAATAACTTGTAAATCTTTCATCCCAGTATCCATGTGTATCGGATAGAATACCTACTCTTTTCATTCTATATTAAACTTAAGTTTCAATTTTGTCAACTCAATAATAATTTCGGCACACTTCTCATATCCAAAAATAGATGAGTTAAGAGAGAGATCATAATGTGAGGCGTGACCCCATTTTTGACCACTATAAAAATTGTAGTACGATGAACGGTTGCGGTCTGTTTTTTCGATAAATTTAATAGCCTGATCTTTAGATGCAATATTCAATCGAACAATATTATTAATACGATCTTCAATATTAGCAGTTATAAAAACATTAAAAATATAAGGACTCTCTCTTAATATATAGTCGGCACACCGGCCAATAAATAGACACGATTCTCTCTTATGTATTGAGCGTATGGCATCACTCTGAATTTTGAATAGATTGTCGTTGCTTATGTAATTTTTACCATATATTCCGGCCTCAAACAGATGAGGGCTAAAGAAAGAACTTATCTTTGCGTAAGATGTCTCTTCGTCGGCTTTTTCAAAGAACTCTTTGCCGAAACCGCTCTCTTTGGCAGCTACATCGAGTAGTTTTTTATCGTATAAATTTATTCCGAGATTCTGAGCAATAATCTCGGCAATGGCATGACCACCACTTCCTATCTCTCTACCAATATTGATTGCAAATTTTGTTTTCATAATGGCGTTTAATTATTAATTGCCAGCTTCTGAATTTTTTTTACCTGATTAAAGAGCATTGCCGCAGCAACAATAACCGAAATTGCATCAGATAGAGGCAGACTATACCATACTCCATCTATTCCGAAGAATTTAGGTAATATTATTAGACAGGGTATAAGAAACAGTACCTGCCTTGACATAGACAAAAATATAGATTTAATTGGTTTTCCAATACTTTGAAAGAAATTTCCTGTAACCATCATAAAACCAATTAGTGGAAAAACCATAAAAACTATACTCATACCTTTTTTTGCAATAGCTGTCAATTCTGGGTCTGAGGTGAATATTTTGATACATATTTCAGAGGCAAACTGACCAATCACGAATCCCAAAGTGGTAACGAAAGTAGCTAAAATAATTGTTTTTTTAAGAACTTCAAGCACTCTTTTGTATTGTTTTGCGCCGTAATTATAACCTGCTATAGGTTGCATTGATTGGTTAAGCCCCATAACTATCATAAGAAAGAGGAAGGATATGCTGTTTATAATTCCGTATGCGCCTATGGCTAGATCGCCACTATAATTAAGAAGCCCTCTATTTATGAGAAGTGCTACAACACATGCTGCAGAGTTCATTAGTCCGGGTGATAATCCTATTGATAGAATATTTTTTACAAGATTTTTTTTAAGTTTGTATATGCCGTGTTTGAATCTTATAAGTTCATTTTTGTCAGTGAACTGATATATTTGCCATGATAAAGCTATAATCTGAGATAAAATAGTTGCAAAAGCAGCACCTTTTACACCCCAACCAAATTTCATAATGAAAATATAGTCAAGAATGATATTCATAATTACTGTACTAATTGTTGCAAACATAGCTTTACGTGGATGTCCCGTTGCTCTTAGAATAGCATTAAGACCGAAATATGTATGAGTAATAATATTTCCCATAAGAATAATTATCATATATCCTTTTGCATATCCGATAGTTGCGTTAGTAGCACCAAAAACATATAGGATAGGATCGATGAAAATTATGGATAAAGCACTGAAAGATAGGCCAATAATAAGGTTCAGTACAATAGAGTTACCTAGAATTGTTTGGGCATTCTCGTAATCTTTTTGTCCCATTTTAAGCGAGATCATTGTGGATGATCCAATTCCTACCATGGAACCTAGTGCCGCTGATAGATTCATAAAGGGAAAAGTAATTGCTAAGCCTGAAAGAGCAAGAGCATCAACACCTTGTCCTATGAAAGCTCTATCCACTATATTGTAAAGTGATGAGGCAATCATGGCAATAATGGCTGGAACGGCATAACGAATTAGCAATTTACCAATTTTTTCGTCACCTAATTCTGATGGAATTTTCTTTGAAGCCATATTGATGTTTTAAGTTATTGAGAGTGCAAAATTACCTAATTATTGTCTTTGTTCTTTTATGGAAACCTGAAAAAGATGTATTTTTGCGTTAATTGAAAGATATGAGAAAACGTGTACTGGTTGGTATTAGTGGTGGAGCTGATAGTTCTGCCGCCTGTTTGTTACTTATGGAGCAGGGTTATGAGGTTGTAGGGTTAACCATACGAAATTTTGATATGGACTCAAAAATCAAACCGTCAGAGACTCTGTCGGTATTAGATGAGCCACATTATGTATGTGAGGCAAGAGCAATGGCTGAGAGCTTAGGGATAGATTTTTTTGTGGCAGACGAGAGAGAAATATTCAGTAGCAAGATTATAGATCCCTTTGTGCAGGATTATCTTACAGGTAAGACTCCTAATCCTTGTGTAAACTGTAATCAGTTATTTAAATTCAAGGTGCTTGAGGAGTGGGCAGATACCCTAAATTGTGAATTGATAGCCACAGGCCATTACGCTAGAGTGGTTGTTCAGGATGGATGGTATTTTATAAGAGCAGGAGTGGATAAAAGTAAAGATCAGAGTTATTTCCTATGGAAACTTGATCAAAAAGTGTTGAGTAGAATACTTTTTCCATTAGGTGATATGTATAAAAAGGATGTATATGAATATCTTGACAATAAGGGATTAAATTACTTTAAACATTCATCGGAAAGTATGGAAATTTGTTTTGTGGAGAGTGATTATCGAGATTTAATAAGAGAGAGAGTAAAAGATCTGGATAAGTTTATTGGGCCTGGTAAATATATAGATGAATCCGGAAAAATAATAGGTGAACATAGAGGATATCCTTACTATACAATTGGTCAACGCAAAGGATTGGGAGTTGCTTTTGGAAAGCCGATTTTTGTTTTGATGATTGATTCTGAAAAAAATATCGTTATGTTGGGAGATAAGGAGCAATTATTACAAAAAGAGCTGTTAGTTGATAACATCAAATTCCCTTATCGTGATGAGGAGTTGATAGAGTGGTTAGCACGAATGAATCTTAAGGTTAAGATACGTTATCGTAGTCCCGGAGTAGAGTGTAGAATTGTTTCGGCATATACTGACGGTAAAATACTTGTCTCTTTAAAAACTCCGGTATCGGCGGTAACTCCGGGTCAATCGGCAGTCTTTTATTCCAACGATGTTGTGGTGGGAGGAGCTGAAATAACGTTGCAAAAAGAGTTGTATAAATATTTGAATAAATAGTATGCAAGTTTTATCATTATTCGAACTGAACAGTTTAATTAAAGGAGCGCTTGAATATACTCTTACGGATAATTATTGGGTAAGAGCAGAGATAAGCGGATTAAATGTTGCTTATAATGGACATTGTTATCTAGAACTTGTACAGAAGAATGAGAATGGTAGCGGCCTGTTGACTAAATCCAGAGCTACAATATGGAGCGGAGTTTTTAGAGAGATCAAACCCAGATTTGAAAAAGAGACAGGCCAACGTTTATCAGCCGGTATGAATATTTTAGTTAGAGTTAGAGTGGAATTTCATGAATTATATGGTCTTTCACTAAATATATTGGACATAGATCCTACATACACTATGGGAGATATGGAACGCCGCCGTAGAGAGATTCTGCTCCGCCTCTCCTCTGAGGGTGTTATAGATCTTAATAAAGAGTTGATTATTCCAATGGTGCCAAATCGGGTGGCAGTAATTTCGTCGGCTAATGCTGCCGGATATGGCGACTTTATGGATCAATTAAATAGCAATAGTTATAATTTCTTTTTTGAAACTCGCCTATTTCAGGCAGTTATGCAGGGAGAAAAAGCAGAGGAGAGTATAATTGCAGCACTGGATTCTATTGCTCTTAATTATAACTGGTGGGATGTGGTGGTAATAATAAGAGGCGGAGGTGCTACAAGCGAGCTGAGCTGTTTTGATTCATATAATTTGGCTGTCAATATAGCTAATTTTCCTATTCCTATAATAACTGGAATAGGTCATGAGAGAGATGATACAGTAATTGATGTTGTCTCTAATACCAGAGTAAAAACTCCTACGGCTGCTGCAGAATTACTTATAGGTAAAATGTTGAAGAGCGCTAATCTTCTGTATGAATTTAGTGGGCGTTTGAAGGAATCAATGTTTAATGTTATGGATAGGGAGAAGAGACGTATAGAGTTGTTATCTCAAAAAATTCCATCTCTGTTTAAAGTAATAAAAATAGGTCAAGAGAAACGTATTGATTCTATGAGAGAAGCTATTTCAAGAGCCGTAAGAGCCAGATATTCCGATGGTATATATAGGTGCCAGAGTATTGAAATTTATTTGAACAATATTGTAAAAAAGATTTTTTTATCAGAAAAACATAGAATAGAGCTTCTGGAGAAAGATATTGATGCAGCTTCGCCTGAGATAATATTGAAAAGAGGTTATACATTGACATTAAAAGAGGGGAAAGTTATATCTAGTTCTTTGAACCTGCTGACAGGAGATTCAATAACCACTCTGTTTGCTGATGGTAAAATAGAAAGTTCTGTAAAATAGTAATATTATGACTAAAAAAGAGATAAAATACGAAGATGCGATGAAACGTCTAGAGGAGATAGTTTACGAAGTAGAGAATAACAAAACAGATATTGATCTGATAGGAGAAAATCTGAAAGAGGCGAAAGCGTTGATAAAATTTTGTAAAGAAAAGCTCTTCAAAACAGAGGAGGATATAGATAGAATTCTGAATTCAGAAGAGGAGGATTAATAAAGAGGCTATCTATCCGGCCTGCTCTTTTTGGACTAAACATTATGTTTTTTATTATTTTAGTGGCTTAAAACCCCCTCTATTATAAACTGATGAACATAATTACCTGAAGAGTATAATTTTCCACTCATTTTGTTGGCAACGATCAAAATAGTTGCCGCAAAAAGTACCAGTATAAGCAAACTTATAATAGATTTTATATTGCGTATAGTTCCTGCTCCGGTTAATTTCATAACTGCTCTGCCGTACCAGCGTAGGAATGGAGTAGCTTTAAAACGTGCTATATAAGCTAAAAGAGGCATTATGGCAGCACTGATTTTGTATCCAATTAAATATGTCTCTCCATAAATGTAGAAACCGGATATACGTAGAATTACTAAATAGACCAAGAATAGTGTAAAAAAAACCACCTTAAACCGTCTTAAACTTATTTTTTTAGCCCCATAAAAGATGGTTCCACCTATGATCAGACTCAATCCCCATAGTTCTATTCTATAGAGGTAATTAACAGTCTCGTTATTTGGAAAAAAAAGCTTTCCCACTATATCAGATATTATAAATAATATAAATGAGAGGGATATAAATTTTATGTTATTTAATTTACGTTTTTGGCTTTGTCTCATAGATTAATGATATTTAATACTCTTTGCAAAGTTACTCTTATGATAACAATCATCAAAACGGTTTTAAATAGATTTTTTAGATACTTTTTTACATCTAATCAAAAAATAACATGCGGATTTTTTTGTACATTTGTGACAATAATAAAAACTTATAAAATGACAGAACCGGATTGGCCCAATTTATCCTTCGGCTATATTAAAACCGACTGGAATGTAAGAATTTCGTACAAAAATGGCGAATGGAGTGAGATAGAGAAAACAGACTCTGAATTTATACCGATACATATGGCAGCTACCTGTTTACATTATGGGCAAGAGGCCTTTGAAGGTTTAAAGGCTTTCTGTGGACGGGATTCAAAGGTTAGAATCTTCCGTATGAAAGATAATGCAGAACGCTTGCAAAGTACCTGTAGAGCCACTCTTATGCCAGAGCTTCCAACAGAAACTTTTTGCAAGATGGTAAAAATGGTAGTTGAATTAAACAAACGATTTGTTCCGCCATATGATAGTGGAGCATCATTGTATATACGTCCTTTGATAATTGGTACGGGTGCCGAAGTGGGTGTTAAGCCAGCTGAAGAGTATCTTTGTTTGATGTTTGTTACTCCGGTTGGACCCTATTACAAAAGCGGTTTTACATCTAATCCTTATGCTATTGTACGTTCTTATGATCGTTCCGCTCCTCTGGGTATGGGAAAATACAAGGTGGGAGGTAATTATGCTGCCAGTTTGTATGCCAACAAAATAGTAAAAGATAAGGGATATTGTAGTGAATTTTATCTGGATTCTAAAGAGAAAAAATATATAGATGAGTGCGGTCAGGCTAATTTTATAGGAATAAAGGGTAATACTTATGTAACGCCTCTTTCAGAATCGATTCTTAAGTCAATTACAAATCGTAGTTTGATGCGTCTTGCTGAGGATAACGGTATGGTTGTTGAAGCTAGGCAGATACCTCTTGAAGAATTAAAGGAGTTGGACGAGGCCGGTGCTTGCGGTACAGCTGCCGTTATATCACCTATTGAACGCATAGATGATATTGAGACTGGTGATTCATATATTATAGCTAAAAATGGGAAACCAGGTCCGGTATTGACAAAATTATATAACCAATTGCGAGATATACAGTATGGGGATGCAGAGGACCGTTATGGATGGGTAACCCTGCTTGATATTTGACAATGGGTAGAAATAAACTTGCCAAGTTTGAGGATATGCTCTCATATAAGCATGTATTTGAATATAACAGTGCTTATTCCCGGGCGGAAAACTTCTATATGAAGGGTAATTGGAACAGTTCTTTTTTTAAGAACAGCAATCCTATAGTGCTTGAACTGGGTTGTGGTAGGGGGGAGTATACAGTGGGTATGGCAAGATTATTTCCTGATAAAAATTTTATAGGAATAGATATTAAAGGTGCCAGAATGTGGAGTGGAGCAACAGATTCTTTGACTATGAATAACGTAGCTTTCTTAAGAATCAGAGCAGAGATGATAAACTTTGCTTTTACACATGGCGAGATAAGCGAGATATGGCTTACATTTCCTGATCCTCAGATGAAAAAAGCTACCAAACGTCTCACTTCGAGTTATTTTCTGGAGCGTTACCGATCTATTCTTATTGATGGTGGCATTATAAATCTTAAAACAGACAGTAATTTTCTTTTTACATATACTAGTTTATTGGTCGAAAGGAACAATCTACCTGTGATTATGGCAACAGAGAATCTCTATGAAAGTGTAATGGTTGACAAAGTTCTCTCTATTCGTACTTATTATGAGAACCAATGGATAGCCAGAGGTATACCAATAAAATATTTAAAGTTTAGTTTACCGTATGGTGATCAGCTTGTTGAAACAGGTGTAGAGATTGAGATTGATGATTACAGAAGTTTTAATCGTTTAAAAAGAAGTGGCTTAGAAAAAAGAAAATAGAGATATAAAATATAAAATAGTATGACAATATACCCAAATTTGATTAAAGAGGCTTTGGCCGGTGTTAGATATCCTGGAACAGGTAAAGATATAATCTCCATGGAGATGCTTGAAGATGATATACGTATTGATAAGGATTCCGTATCATTCTCGCTTATTTTTGATAAGCCTACTGATCCATTCATAAAATCTATTATTAAAACTGCTGAGGCGGCTATAAAAATGAGAGTAGGCAATAGAGTAAATATTAATATTTCCGTCAAAACTCGTCATGCAGCAAAGCCAGAGAGTATAGAACTTCTTAAAAATGTAAAAAATATTATTGCAGTGGCTTCAGGAAAGGGTGGAGTAGGTAAATCTACTGTAGCCGTAAATCTTGCGGTAGCACTTGCTAAACAGGGTTATAAGGTTGGATTGCTTGATGCTGACATATTTGGCCCTTCTATTCCGAAAATGTTCAATGTGGAGGATGCAAGACCTTACGCAGAGAACATTGATGGACGTGAATTAATAATTCCAATAAAAAAATATGGTGTTAAGCTGCTGTCGATAGGTTTTTTTGTTGATCAAAATCAGGCAGTCCTATGGCGAGGGGCTATGGCAAGTAATGCTCTTAAACAACTTATTACCGATGTTCAGTGGGGTGATTTGGATTATTTTATTTTGGATCTACCTCCAGGTACAAGCGATATCCATATAACTTTGGTACAAACACTTGGAGTGACTGGAGCGGTTATTGTAAGCACTCCGCAAGAGGTGGCTTTGGCCGATGCCAGAAAGGGAATAGATATGTTTACAAACTCTAAGGTGAATGTTCCTGTGTTAGGTCTTATTGAAAATATGTCTTGGTTTACTCCGGCGGAGTTACCTGATAATAGATACTATTTATTTGGTAAAGAGGGGTGTAAACGTCTAGCTGTAGAGCTTGGAGTACCGTTTCTTGGACAAATTCCTATAGTTCAGAGTATCTGTGAGGGTGGAGACAAAGGTTCTCCGGTAGCTTTAGAAAGTGATTCCATTGTTGGTAAAGCTTTCTCTGATTTAGCAAAAGAACTTGTCAAAAGTACCGATATACGAAATTCCGAAAAACCTGAATCTATAGCTGTAAAAGTTGGAGAGTAGATAAGCAGCAATTTATTTTACGATACAAAAGATTACTCTAATTCCTGTTTTTTTTGGTTTTAGGATTATAGTCATTTTTAAAAAACTGTCTCCAGTCTCCACTCTCTTCATTTTCGTTTTTAAAGGCATTACGTTGATTTGATGAACGGGAGCTTTTTTGAGAGATATTTTTTTTCACTTCGTGCTTATCTTTATGTTTACCATATAGATGTTTTTCTTTACGTCCGCTATCTCTTCTATTAGATTGCTTAAAGTTATCTTTATAACTCATTCTCTTTTTCTTTCTTTCCCGATTATTTTCGTCGGATGCTATTTCTACACTGATTTTGCGTCCATTTAATTTTGCTCTGTTGAGTGCTGAAATAAGAATATCTGTATTCTTTTCGGGAGACTCAAAAAACGAGAAACTCTTCATTAAATCTATCTTACCTATCTCTATTCTTTGACCTTTAACATTCTGATTGATAAGTTCTATTATCTGTCCGGCTGAAATTCCATCCATCTTACCTATATTGATAAAGAAACGAGTATAACCGGATTGAGCTTTTCTTCTTTTGCTCTTTCTGGAAAAAGAGTCTTTACCGGTAGCGGACTGATCAATATCAGGAGCATTATTGTAATAATTCAAAAATCTGCTGAATTCACGGCTTACTACACGTTTAATTATATCCTCCTTGTCGAGCCAATCCATCTTTCTATATATTTCCGGAAGAAATTTTTCAATGAGCTTATCATTTACCTCGATCTTTTCAATATCATCTATTACTTTGAGAAGCTGTTTTTCACAAATTTCTTGACCGGTGGGTATCTTACCTTCAATAAATTGTTTACCAATAGTTTTTTCGATACTCCTCACCTTACCTCTCTCTCTTAAATTAATTATTGAAATAGATGTTCCTGTTTTACCTGCCCTTCCTGTACGACCGCTACGGTGAGTATAGTTCTCTATATCGTCGGGAAGACTGTAGTTAATTATGTGGGTAAGATCGTCAACATCAAGACCACGTGCGGCAACATCTGTGGCCACAAGCAATTGTAATTGACGTTTGCGAAATTTTTGCATTGTCAAATCACGTTGAGCCTGTGAGAGTTCACCGTGTAGAGACTCAGCATTATAACCCTCTTGCATAAGCTTATCAGCTATATCTTGTGTCTCCAGACGGGTGCGGCAAAAAATTATACCATAAATGTTAGGATAATAATCAACCACTCTTTTAAGAGCCAAATATTTATCTTTAGCTTGTACCATGTAGTATACATGATTTATGTTTTTAGCCCCTTCGTTTTTTGTTCCAACAACAATTTCACGTGCGTTACGGAGATATTTTTTTGATATAGCTGTAATTTCACGGTTCATAGTAGCGGAAAACATAAGAGTGTTTCTCTCTTCAGGTACTTTGTCAAGAATTGCGTCAAGACTATCTGAGAAACCCATATCTAGCATTTCGTCAGCTTCGTCAAGCACCACATCTCTAACAGAGTCTAATTTGACTACTCCACGCTCCATAAGATCTATAAGTCTACCTGGGGTGGCTACAATAATATGGGCTCCTTTTTTGAAATTTCTTATCTGATTTTCGATAGATGTTCCTCCATACATAGGTATTATACGCAGGCCGTTAATGTATTTAGAGAAATCTCCCAGATCGTTTGCTATTTGAATGCAGAGTTCGCGTGTAGGGCTTAAAATCAAAGCTTGCGCATCTGGAACACTAACATCTATTTTTTGAATAAGTGGTAATCCGAAAGCTGCTGTTTTCCCTGTTCCAGTTTGGGCTAGAGCTACAACATCATTTCCTACACCCAATAAATAGGGTATAACCTCTTCTTGAACCGGCATGGGACTTTCAAATCCCATCTCCTCAATGGCTCGAAGTATATCTTCTGATACTCCAAGCTCTTTAAATGTACTCATATTTTTTAGTAATAATTTTTTACTCTAAATAAAAACTTTGTTCACCAATCATAATACCGTCTGCGAATATATACACATTGTATTTTCCAGCATATAGAAACTCTTCTACATTCCAATAGAGTGTAATCTGTTGTTCTTCTCCGGTATATTCTATATATTTTTTTATGGAATATTCTAGATTTTTGTTTTCATATAGAAATGTGTTGTCAGCACTTTTTGTAAGTACCTCGTTATCTGGTTTGGCAATTCTTACAAAAAGATTTTTTTCGCCAGATGGAGCAGTTAAGTTTTTCACAATTGTAAACTCTATTACAAACATTGTAATATCTTTCACTTTTTTTTCTGTTCTGCCCCGTTTATTTCTAGGTGTTACAGTAATTGCGGTAGCATCTAATCTAGAAGCTAACGTAACTTTTTCTTCAGCCAATTTTTTTTCTATGGTGAGATTATCAATAGTTTTAGAAGCCTCTTTATATTTTTGCTGTACTTGAATGTTCTCTTTTGACAGCTCTTTATTTATCCTGTCCAGTGAATCAATTTGAGCTAAGTATCCCTTCATTATAGTACGGATAGTGGTTAACTCTTTCTTAAGACGTGTAATCTCTGATGCATTGGTTGATTTTGTTTGTCTAAGCTCTTCTAACAGTTGTTGAGTGCGATTTTTTTCTTTTTCAAGTTGTTTTATAAGAGAATCGTTGGTTATCTGAACTTTAAGTTCATCGTATTGAATGGCAAATCCTGAGTATTCATTCTCCATCTCTTCCTTTTCTATTTCAAATAGCTCTAACATCTCTCTGTTTTCTACAGTTTTAATGCGAAGCAGAAAGATTAAGGCGATAATAGCCATAAAAAGCAGAATTAGTATAGGGATAAGAGTTTTTTTCACAAAACAATCTATTAATTATATTATTTCTTTCTTAAAGAGAGTATATTCTCTTTAATGGTGGCTATTTTACTACAAGTGTCGGCCATTTTTTTCCTTTCGTTTTTAACAACAGTCTGAGGAGCGTTAGTTACAAAATTTTTATTGTTTAGTTTCTTCGTTATTCCCTGAAGGAATTTTTCGAGACGTGCTAAATCTGCCTGTAACTTTGTAATTTCAGATTCTACATCTATAATATCACCTAAACATAATGCAAATTCTGATGTTCCCACCATAAATGAGAGAGCATCCTCACTTTTTGTTTTTACAACCTCAATTTTATCAATATTGGCCATTTTTAATATAACGGGAGAGATATTCTCTACAGGATTGGTATCAATAGACTCTAGTGTTAATTTCTCTTTTAAAGCAATGTTTTTTTGTGCCCTTATATTACGAACCTCGCCAACTATTTTCTGACATATTTCAAAGTCATATAAAATTTTTTCGTTGAAAGTGTCTGATATCTCAAGAATAGACTGAGTCATTATACTCTCATTACAATTACGGACTTTTACATTTTGCCATAATTCCTCTGTTATAAAAGGCATAAAGGGGTGTAAAAGAAGCAGTAATTTTTCAAAAAAAATTAGCGTAGAATTGTAGGTTTTACCATCTATTGGAGTTCCATAATAGGGTTTGATAATTTCCAGGTACCAGCTTGCGAATTGATCTCGGAAAAGTTTATAAATAGCCATTAACGCTTCGTTTATTCTATATTTATCCATTAGGCTATCAATATCGCCGGCTGTTTTATTCAGAAGGTTCTCAAACCACTCCGTAGCAATTTTTGCACTATGGGGTTGAGGTAATTCATAGTTTACTTCCCAACTTCTTGTAAGACGGAAAGCATTCCAAATTTTATTGTTAAAATTTCTTCCCTGTTCACATATGGTCTCGTCGAAAGGAATATCGTTTCCTGCAGGCGCCGACAACATAAGTCCCATACGTACTCCATCAGCACCATATGCCTTAATAAGGTCTATGGGGTCGGGTGAGTTACCAAGAGATTTGCTCATTTTACGCCCAAATTTATCGCGTACAATACCTGTAAAATAGACATTACGGAAAGGCATTTCGTCTCTATATTCATAACCGGCCATTATCATTCTGGCTACCCAGAAAAATATTATGTCGGGAGCGGTAACAAGATCGTTTGTAGGATAGTAGTAGTCTATTTCTCTATTGTTGGGATTATTAATCCCGTCAAAAAGAGTTATTGGCCAGAGCCAAGAACTAAACCAAGTGTCCAGCACATCTTCATCTTGCTTTAACTGCGAGGCCGAAAGTGTGGGATTACCACTCTTCTCTCTGGCAAGTTTTTCTGCTTCTACTATATTCTCTGCTACAACAAAATCTCCATCCGGCATATAGTATGCAGGAATACGGTGTCCCCACCAGAGTTGTCGGCTAATACACCAGTCTTTAATATTTTCCAGCCAGTGCCTATATATGTTTTTATATTTAACGGGGAAAAATTTTAATTTGTCCTCCATGACCGGAGTAAGAGATATTTTAGCCAAATGTTCCATTTGGACGAACCATTGTGTTGAGAGTTTTGGCTCGATTGCAACATTTGGATTGCGTTCGCTGTATCCAACCTTATTTGTATAATCCTCTATCGTTTCAAGTAGTTCTGCTTTCTCTAGATCAATAACTATCTGCTTTTTTACTTCGTTACGGTCCATTCCCACATATAGCCCGGCATTATTGCTTAGAGTGCCGTCATCGTTGAAAATATCGATACTTTCTAAGTTGTATTTCTTACCAAGCATATAGTCGTTCATATCGTGTGACGGTGTAACTTTCAAACATCCTGTTCCAAACTCTATATCAACGTAGGTGTCTTCAATAACAGGAATAATACGTCCTACAAGAGGTACTATAACACTTACTCCTTTAAGCCATTGATTTTTAGGATCATCGGGATTTATACACATGGCAGTATCGCCCATAATGGTCTCAGGACGTGTAGTGGCAACAATTGCGTAATATCCTTTTAAATCTTTATGAATCACATCTTTCTCTGTCACATTAAGATTGGCTATATGGTCTTTTGCAATATAATATTTTAGATAGTATAATTTACTCTGCTCTTCCTTGTATATTACCTCTTCGTCACTTATAGCAGTACGGGCTTTTGGGTCCCAGTTTACCATGCGTACACCTCTGTATATGAGACCTTTGTTGTAGAGGTCGCAAAAAACTTTTATCACGCTCTGGCTACGTATGTCGTCCATAGTAAAAGCGGTTCGTTCCCAATCACAACTGCAACCAAGTTTTTGTAGCTGAGATAAAATAATTCCACCATGCTCTTCTTTCCATTCCCAAGCATGTTTTAGGAATTCATCGCGTGTTAGATCGGCTTTTTTTATTCCTTGTGAAGCAAGTCTATTTACCACCTTAGCCTCTGTAGCTATAGAGGCGTGATCCGTACCAGGTACCCACAATGCGTTTTTACCCATCATTCTAGCTCGTCTTACAAGTATATCCTGAATAGTATTGTTTAACATATGTCCCATATGAAGCACACCGGTAACATTAGGAGGGGGTATTATTATAGTGTAAGGCTCGCGCCCGTCAGGCTCGGAATGAAATAGTCTATTATTAATCCAGAAATTATACCACCGCTCTTCAACAAGTGAAGGATCGTACTTGCTAGCAAGTTCCATAAAAAGTTATTGTAAAAAACAGATGCAAAGTTACTCATTTTTATTTTAAGAAATGCAGGGCTATGAGAAAGAATGTCAACAGATAGAGTTTAGAAAAGCTTTTTATTTTTTTATTACTAACTTTGACGAAAAATTAGTTTATGCATACAAGAGAGAAGCAGCTCGAAGCATTTGGAAGGGTTCTAGATATACTGGATGAATTAAGAGAAAAATGTCCTTGGGATAGAGTTCAGACAAATGAAACTTTAAGGCAAAATACCATAGAGGAGACTTATGAACTTTGCGATGCGCTAATGAAAAATAAAAAAAATGAAATTTGCAAAGAACTTGGAGACATTCTTCTTCATATTGTATTTTATTCAAAAATAGGGGCTGAAAAGGGTGATTTTGATATAAAAAATGTTTGCGACAATTTATGCGAAAAATTAATTTATCGTCATCCTCATGTTTTTAGTGAAACAGAGGTGTCGGATAGCAGTGATGTTGTAAATAACTGGGAGCAGCTTAAACTTAGAGAGAAAGGTAGAAACAACAGAGTTTTATCAGGGGTTCCCGATGCGTTGCCTTCAATTATAAAAGCCTTTAGAATTCAAGAAAAAGCTGCCAATGTGGGGTTCGATTGGGACACTCCACAAGGGGCTATAGATAAGATAGAAGAGGAGTTTAGAGAGTTGCGTGAAGAGATAGATATGGGTAATAAAGAGAGGGCGGAACAAGAATTGGGCGATTTACTCTTCTCAATAATCAATGTAGCCAGGAAATTTGGTATTTTTCCTGATAATGCACTGGAAAAAACGAATAAAAAGTTTATAGATCGTTTCAATTATGTGGAACAAGCATCGATAGATAAAGGGAAGAGACTTAAAGAGATGTCGATGGAAGAGATGGATTTACTTTGGGACGAAGCTAAAAAAGAGACTAAATATGTAGAATGACGCCTCTTGCCTATTCGTCGCCGGAAGAAATAATAGTATTCTCTCTCTACTTATCTTATGCCGCTAAGTCTTTCAGCTATAACTATAGTGATTTTTATTAAGAGTATTATACTTATAATGGAGAGTGCCAAATAGATCCATGGTTTGATTTTTGTCCATATGGTGTAGTGCTTTTCAGGCTCATCTGCTGAGCTGTTATACAATTTATTGTATGAATAATTGTTGGGCGTATTGGATAATAGATCATCTTCTTGCTCGTTGAGTATCTCTTTCTCTTTTTCCATTTTTTTGTTTTGAAAGTAAAATTACTAAAAAGATTTAATCAATACCATTTAATTATTCTTGAGTTTTCAGCTAATATAGGGTAATTACAGTTATTCAACAGGAATCACAAGATTCTCATTGGCAAGAATAGTGTTAGGAAATATATTCATAGCCTCTTTAAGAAAAACATTCTCGTTTTTATATCGTGCGGAGAAATGACCTAATACAAGTTTTTTGGCGTTTACCATAGCAGCGATACGAGCTGCATCTCCTGATGTGCTGTGTGAATGAGCTTTTGCTTTGCTGCTATCTAAGTCTATGTAAGTGCTGTCATGATATAAAAGATTTACATCCTTTATTATATTGGCCATACCAGGGTTATATGCTGTATCACAACAATAGGCATATTTTCGTGGAGGGGCAGAGGGATGGGTAAGAACGGAGTGAGGTATAATTTCCCCCCGCGCAGTGATAAAATCTCCTCCTTTTTTTATCCGTTCGAAATCCCATACCGGAACATTATGAAAATCGGCAACAGCTCTATTAAGATGGTCAGGCGTTGGTTTCTCTACAAATAGAAATCCGGCACAGGGTATTCTGTGAATTAGAGGAATTGTGATTATACTCAAAGAGTTGTCATTGAATATAGTGATACTTTTGTCAGGATTAAAACCATGGAATTCTATCTCAAACCCAGGATTCTTACAGAAAAAATCTAGCTGAGGTTTAAAAATTGACCATAACTGTTCCGGAGCATGAATATAGAGCGGATTAACGCGCCCTAAAAGAGCGAACGAGGAGATCATTCCAATTAATCCAAAACAGTGATCTCCATGTAAATGTGAGATTAATATTCTGTTAACCTTGTTAAACGGTAATTTAGAGCGTCTAAGCTGTATCTGTGTACCCTCACCACAATCCACCATAAATAATTTTCTGCGGATATTTACAATTTGTGACGATGTAAAATGTCTTGTGCTGGGTGTGGCCGATCCGCATCCTAAAATAGTGATCTGAAATATATCCATTAACTCACATTTTTTACTTTAAAAAATAGTATTAAACTATCAATAAAACAAAAGTTGACTATAAATAAAAAAGAGGCCAAAAGAGTAAGTGCGGTTCCAGAGAAATTTATCATTCCGCCAAATTCAGTAATTTTGTTTAGATATATTTGATTTTTGAATTAGATTGTTGAATGCCTTCCCAATAGGTGTCTCTTTTTGGCATGACAACAGAGTAAAAAGAGGGAGTGTTGTTGGTAATAGTGAAAAATAGTTCTTTTTCATTTTAATAGAGAAAGTAAGATTAGGTAATATAAAAATAAGGAAAGATTTATAATAATCTTTCCTTATTTAATTATTTAGACAGATTAATTATTGTCTGCATTGTCAAGTTTCTCTTTTAGTGCTGCCAGAGCATCAATATCGCCAAGTGTAGTAGAGGCAGCTTGGTTCATAGAGATTATATTTTTTTCTTCTTTCTTTGAAGCAGCCTTGCGACTCTTTTTTTCGGCTTTAGCTATATCCTCAAAGATTCTACTATGAGAGAGAATTATTCTCTTTGACTCTTTATTGAATTCAATAACCTTGAATTGTAATACTTCGTCCTGCATAGCCTGAGATCCATCCTCTTTTACTAGATGTTTTGGTGTTGCAAATCCTTCCACTCCATGAGGTAGTGATACAACAGCACCTTTATCCATAAGATTGATAATTTTTGCTTCATGAATGGAATCTACGGTAAATAGGGTCTCGTATGTATCCCACGGATTATCTTCGAGTTGCTTATGTCCTAAGCTAAGGCGGCGATTCTCTTTGTCTATCTCTAAAACTACAATCTCTATAGTTGCACCTATGGTGGTGAACTCCGAAGGATGTTTTATCTTTTTGGTCCAGCTAAGATCGCTTATATGAACTAATCCATCAACTCCCTCTTCAATTTCGACAAAAATACCAAAGTTGGTAAAATTGCGAACTATTGCAGAGTGCTTTGAACCAACGGCATATTTTTCGCCTACACTCTCCCAAGGATCCTGTTTGAGTTGTTTTATACCCAGCGACATTTTACGCTCCTCACGGTCTAGAGTGAGAATTACCGCTTCAACCTCATCGTTTACTTTAATAAAATCTTGTGCCGAACGCAGATGCTGACTCCATGACATTTCTGAGACGTGTATTAGCCCCTCAACCCCGGCGGCTATTTCAATGAAAGCACCGTAGTCAGCCATAACAACAACTTTTCCTTTTACAATATCGCCAACCTTAAGATTTTCATCAAGAGAATCCCATGGGTGTGGAGTAAGTTGTTTTAAACCAAGAGCAATACGTTTCTTTTCATCATCAAAGTCAAGAATAACAACATTTATTTTTTGATCAAGCTCTACAATCTCTTTTGGGTCACTAACTCTACCCCAGCTAAGATCTGTGATGTGTACAAGACCATCAACACCACCAAGGTCAATAAACACACCATACGATGTGATATTTTTAACTGTTCCTTCAAGAACCTGGCCCTTTTCAAGCTTACTTATAATCTCTTTCTTTTGCAGTTCAAGTTCCTCTTCAATAAGAGCTTTATGAGATACCACAACATTGCGGTAATCCTTATTTATTTTAATAACCTTGAACTCCATCGTTTTTCCAACAAACAGATCGTAGTCACGGATAGGTTTAACATCAATCTGAGATCCCGGAAGAAAAGACTCAATGCCGAATACATCAACAATCATACCTCCTTTAGTGCGGCATTTAATATAACCTTTTATCACCTCTTGTGTATCAAGAGCCTCGTTAATGCGCTCCCACGCACGAGTAGAGCGAGCTTTCTTATGTGAAAGAATAAGTTGTCCTTTTTTATTTTCAGTATTCTCTATGTATACTTCAACAATATCGCCTGTTTTTAAATCAGGGTTGTAGCGGAATTCGCTGATAGGAATTATTCCGTCAGACTTGAATCCGATGTTTATTATCACCTCGCGTTTGTTGACGGAAATTACCGTTCCATCGACAACGTCGTTGTCGGCAACTTTATTTAGAGTACTGTCATAAGCTTTTTCAAGCTCTTCTTTGTTTTTTTCTGAGACTACAATACCATTTTCGTAAGCATCCCAGTCAAAATCCTGCAAGGGAGCTATATTTTTTAATTCTTCCATTTAACAATAAATTAATAATCAATAAAATAAGTTGGACTTTATGTTGAAAACACACAGTTTGTACTCACGTAGAGTTTACAAACACGGGCGCAAAGTTAATGTTTTTTTTTGTAACAGTCGATAAATCTGACAAATATAAATATTAAAATCGATCTAAATCCTTATTGTTAATTTAAGAATGATATTTGACTAGCCCTTCCATAGGGCTTTGAAGAATAGTTCCCGTTTTTATACCTAACGAATTGGCAGATTGTTTTAGATCTGACTGAAAAATCTTGGCAATAGAGCCTGTAAAATGCACGGGTATCCATGGGCGATTATACGCCATTACATTGCGCCTGAAAAATTCTGTAAAACTGTTTTTAAGGAGATTTTTTATTTCAGGTATTTCTCTATGCTCGACCAAAAAATGGGTAAATCCTGCCATGAAGCGATTAGCTAATGGTTTGTTATAAACATTATCTAGAACAATTTCTAGAGTAAGTTCGTATTTGGTCATGAATTCGCTACACAATAATTCGGGTAATTCTCTTTTTAGGCATGCTACAAGAAGTTTTTTTCCAAGAAATGCACCACTTCCCTCGTCACCAAGAATGTATCCTAAAGGTGGAATTTGATCTATTATAATTTCTCCGTCAAAGAGGCAGGAGTTTGAACCTGTTCCCAGAACACAAGCTATTCCTTCGTTGTGTTGGCAAAGAGCTCGTGCTGTTCCTAACATGTCACTCTCAACTAAAATGGGGGTGTTTTCAAAATAGGTGGAAAGAATATCTAAAATTACGGAGCATCTCTTTGCAGTAGCACATCCGGCTCCATAATAGAATAGTTCAGTAACAGATAGATTGTTGTTTTCAGACAACTTTGAAAATAACTCATTGTTTATAATATCATTTATCTCTTTTTGAGTTTGATGATAGGGGTTAATTCCACCAGTTTTACAATTCCATACAATTTTGCCGTTATCTGAAAGAGTCCAGTCGGTTTTAGTTGATCCACTGTCGGCAATAAGTATCATAAAACATCAAGGTTAGTTTAAACTCAAAAGTAGTCTATTTTTTTCTAATCTTACCAAAAGAGGGATCAATTTTAATTAAAGCAGCCACTATAAAAGTGACAGAACAGCATATCATAATCCATATAAAAAACATCTTATAGCCAAGAAGTTCCTGAATCCATCCGGATATCATTCCCGGAAGCATCATTCCAAGTGCCATAATTCCTGTGCTTATAGCGTAGTGAGAGGTTTTGTGATCTCCTTTGGCAAAATATATCAAAAAGATTGCATACGCAGTGAATCCAAAACCGTAGCCAAGTTGCTCTATAAATATGCAGATACTTATTAACCATAAGTTAGTTGTAGGGAAAAAACTGAGATAAACATAGACAATATCCGGAACTGATATAGCCAATACCATTGGCCAAAGCCAATAACTTAATCCTTTTCGAGAGATTGCCGCTCCCCCTAGAATACCTCCAATAAGAACCCCTAGCACTCCTACAGTACCCTGAGCTACTCCAACCTGGTCTGTCGATAGATTAAGCCCGCCTTGGCCCACAGAGTCTAGAAGAAACAATGGGCTTATTTTTAAAAGTTGAGCTTCAGGTAGTCTGTAAAACAAAATAAAAAGCAAAGAAGTTACAATATGAGGCTTTTTAAAATACATTATGAATGTATTCCAAAATGCCACTAAAATTTTTTTATTCTCTTTTTGTTGAAGCTTATCATCCAAAGGTTTTGGCAATATTACGGAATGGTATAGCGCTAAAAGAATCATAAGACCTGCGGCTGTTATAAAGGTTATACTCCAAGCCTTAGTGGTATCACCGAAACGTTTCTCAAGCAGTCCGGCTATTATTAATAACCCTCCTTGTCCGGCAATACTGGCAATTCTGTAGAAGGTATTTCTTATTCCAACAAAAAAAGATTGCTCTCCTTCAGTTAGCCCCAGCATGTAAAAACCGTCGGCAGCAATGTCATGAGTAGCTGAACTGAAAGCTAATAACCAGAATATAGCCATTGTCCACTGAAAAAAGTTTGTTGTGGGAATAGAAAAAGCTATACCGGCAAGACCTGATCCTAGTAGAAACTGTGTAATCAAAATCCACCATCTTTTGGTTTTTAGAAGGTCTACAAACGGACTCCAGATAGGTTTAATAACCCACGGCAGATATAACCATCCGGTATATAGAGTAATGGTACTGTTGTCAACATCCAATTTCTTGAACATTAGTACAGATACCGTCACTATCAGAACATACGGGAAACCTTCAGAGAAATATAGTGTGGGAACCCAACCCCATGGTTTACTTTTTAGTCTACTCATGATACAAAATTATATATAAGAAATTACAATACCCTTTTTATTTTGGCTATTTTTGTGTAAAAACAGACACGATGGATAATAATCTGGAAACATTATTCAGAGAGACATTTAACGAGAATGTAATCTCAAAAGTGAGATTAGCACCTGCAGGTTCAAGTAGAAAATATTATCGGATTAGAGGCAATACTCAAGTGGTAGTAGGTGTAGATAGCCTCTCTATAGAAGAAAACAGAGCCTTTTTTGCTATAGGTGAACAACTTAGTAGAAAGGGATTACCAGTCCCTGAGATAATAGCCAAGTCGGATAATCAGAGTAGCTATCTTTTGCAGGATTTGGGAGACACATCGCTTTTCGACATAATTCGCAACGATTGTGAAAGTGGTAATTTTCAAAAAAAATCTGTGGAGTTATTAGAAAAGGTTATCGCATTGTTACCCGATATTCAATACTCTTTTGTAGATGATTTTGATTTTTCCATTTGTTATCCTTCAGAATCTTTTTCCAGGAGAAGTATTTTCTGGGATTTAAACTATTTTAAATACTCCTTTCTTAAGACCTCAGGTATAGAATTTAACGAAGAGTTGTTAGAAAATGATTTTGAGGCTTTGGCATCGGTTCTACTCTCTGAGCAGGGGGATAATAGCTCTATTAATGACAATGTTTTTATGTATAGGGATTTTCAGTCCAGAAATGTAATGATTCTAGAGGGACAGCCTTGGTTTATAGACTTTCAGGGGGGTAGACGGGGGCCTGTAGAGTACGATTTGGCCTCTTTTATTTGGCAGGCGCGAACATCATATCCCGATTATATAAGAGAGAGGTTAATCAATGTATATATCAATTCTTTAAAAAAATATCGTGAGGTAGATACCGACTATTTTCGTACTCGACTTGCTCGTTTTTCTCTATTTCGTCTTATTCAGGTGCTGGGTGCATATGGTTTTAGGGGGAAGATTGAACAAAAACAGCAGTTTCTTTCCAATATACCCGAGGCTTTGCTTATATTGAAGAACCTTTTTTCCGTAGAGGTCCCGGAATTCAAATATTTATCAAGTTTAATAAATCGGCTGTCAGAGTTACCGCAATATTCGCTTAAGGATAATAAGAGATGTGATAATGAGAAGCTGACTCTTCGGATATGGAGTTTCTCTTATCGCAAGGGAATTCCGTTAGATTCAACGACAAATGGTGGTGGTTTTGTGTTTGATTGCAGAGCACTTGAAAATCCCGGACTTTTTAAGGAGTATAAACTGTTGAGTGGGAGAGACGAACCTGTTATTCGTTTTTTTGGTGAGAGAGAAGAGAGTGCTAGATTTTTACATCATATTTATAAAATAGTGGCATCGGCTGTTGAAAAATATCTTGACAGAGGATATAGTAGTCTGATGGTCAGTTTTGGCTGTACAGGAGGACAACATAGATCTGTTTACTGCGCAGAATCTCTTGTAGCTTACCTTACAGAACTATTTAATGATCGAATAAATGTTATTCTGTCTCATAGAGAATTGAAAGGAGATATAAAAAACTGATATGAATGCATTGATACTTGCCGCAGGAAAAGGCACACGTCTTGGAGAGCTTACAAGAGAGTCTCCGAAAGCCTTAGTAAAAATAGGAGACTATCCCATGTTGGAGTATCAGTTACAGAGATTGAAAAGATTTGGTTTTAGCAATATAGTAATTAACTCTCACCATTTTGGAGATAAGATTTTTGACTATTTGGTCCATAGGGTAAAATGTGGTATGGATATAAAGATATCTGAAGAGAGAGATATGTTGCTTGATACCGGTGGTGGAATAAAAAAAGCTATTAAAATGTTCTCTAATCAAGATCCTGTACTAGTTCATAATGTAGATGTGTTTTCTAATATAGATTTGGCCGCTTTTCACAAAACTCACTGCCAAAACAGTAACGACGTCTCTTTACTGGTAGCTTGTAGAGATAGTTCAAGAAATCTTTTTTTCGATAAGAACTCCTCTCTTATAGGGTGGCGTAACTCTAATACTGGACAAATAAAATCTATTTTTAAGGGATTTGATTACACCCGATATAAACCAGTGGCATTTCAGGGTATTCATACAATTTCAAGAAGAGTTGAGAGTTTTTTAGAGAGTGTAGAAGAGAGTAGTTTTAATATTATTGATTTCTATTTATCGTTTGCCGACAAATTAAACATAAAGTTGGTAAAAGTCCCTTTAGATATGGAGTGGGTAGATGCCGGAAAACCGTATGCTCTTGAAAAAGCCCAACAAATTATTCAGATGTACTATTAGTAAAAACGCTTGATTGTTGTACCCGGATAGTAGTGTTGCAGAATATCTTTATAACAGTATCCTTTTGTACCCATGATGGCTGCACCTATCTGACATAGGCCAACTCCATGTCCCCATCCTGCTCCAATAAGATGAAAAGTGATAACGTTGTTGCTACTGCTACTCTCTTTCTCAACAACAAAAGCACTGCTTAGAAGGTGTGACTCAGAGAGCGCTCGTCTTATTTCCAACTCTTTACCTATAACTGCCGTTAGTCTCTCTCCTACAAGTTGTAACTCCATAATACGTCCTGAAGGACCTCTTTTCAGAGGAATAATATCTAGTATAGTACCAAAATTAATTCCGGTTTTTTTGTTAATTAAGTTTGAGATCTCTGTAGTTGAATAACTCACTTTCCATCTAAAAAAATCTGTTGTCTCTTGGTCGTAGCAGTTAAGAATCTGTTCTAGTGTTTTTTGATTATGAGTGTTACAGAAAGATATTGGAGTAGAGCGGATCCAACTCTCCGCCTCTTTATGATCAGTTAGGTCGGGAATGTTACTGTTGTAAGTTGCAATATCGCGTACGGGTATAAGATATGGATAGTTCACCTCTTGCCAACAGGTGTCAAATTTTTCTGTTATACCCCCGCAACACTTACTGAAACGTGCATCGCATAGTCTATCATTATATGTAAGAATCTCTCCGTATGTATCTTTTACCGCCTGTATCACATTGTGGTTATTAATTCTGTTTATACCCTGATATCGTTGACAATGATCATCGGCGCATACATCGAATAGTGTGTGTTGTTCATGATCGTACCATTTTATATATCGATTATTTTGATCTGATTTTACGGCATTCTGAAATTTGTTTTTCATAGCGGGAGCAACTCCACATTGGGCTAGAAGCCAGCTTCGGGATATTACAGCATGAGCCTTTAAAAAATCTTTAGAGGCGGTTGATTTCATCTCTGAAGACAAAACACTTATTAGGTACTCCTCTACAGGTAGTTCATTAATAGCCCAAATAGAGTCACCGTCAAGAATAAGTGATAGAGACCCCTTGAAAGTCTCCTTCTCTTTTCGTTCCCAGTGAAATCCTATGCCAATTGTAACGTTTATAAGCGTGAATGAGCTCTCTTTTTGCAGAGGTGAGAGTTGAATACTCCTGTAATTCTCTCCATTCCACTCTATCAATCCATTTTGTATTTTTACTTTTTGTACTTTAGATACCTCTTTATTTTTAAATAAATAGTTAGAGTTAAGACAAAACTCTACTTGCTTCCCATGAGTTATACCCACTTTTACAAATGGTTGTGTTGGAGTTACATCATGTAGTATGGAGAGAGTCTCTTTTTCTGTTAATTCCAGAAAATCTTTTTCAAGAGGTGTTATTACCAATCCGCACATATCTATTGCTCCGGGGCTTACCATACGTCCCTTTTTGTTGTCAATATTATAACACGATGGACGATGCCTGCCTCGAGGAATTATTACGGACACAATCTCCTGGCCGGTATTGAAAGCTATTACATTAATGCGGGGTTCCAATTCATCACCGTAAATTGTCATTTTGTCTATTACAGATTTAAACAACTCTTTTTGTAACCCTCTTATCACAGTTAATGGGTATCCGAAAGGTTTAATTGTATAGATGTTTTTTTTTGAAAATAGATTTTTTTTTAATTTTTTAATCAATGGTACTCTCCGAGAGAGTCCGATCTGTAAATGAGAATGATCTGGAGCTGATGCTCCGCTGCAAGGCCCATTATAAAACACCATATAATCGCTGCTTAACTCTCCGGCTATTTCCAGAAACTTTTCATAACAGTCAAATATGGATTGGGGCTTATGATCAACACTAACCACAGTGAAATGCTCTTCAAGGATGGGATATGGGTTTATTAAAAGTTCATATCCGTCGTTAAGAGGGAATGAGATTTGTTGAGATGGCCGGTTATTATTACATAAAAAACAGGGGCGTTGTGCAACCGATTCTTTATCTACTGGAGCAGAGGTGGAAATTTTTCTAGCCGGGTTAAATTGAAGAGTCAGTCCTGAGGATGAGAGTTGTCTGTAGCGTACATTCTTAAGTTTTTCGTAGTTGTTTTTAGCTTCAGGCCAAGATTCCAACTGTTGTGCAAGACATTTTTTGAGTTCTGATAAAATAGAGTCCATCAAAAATTAATATGGGTTTTTTCCTTTATTTTTCTTTATTCGGCATACAATCTCTTCACTGCGGAGTGTGTCTTTATAAAAATCATTTGCGTTTATTTGGTCTATATTGAGCGAAAAGTCGCTGTTACCCTCCCAGCGCCTACACAAGTAGAGCTCTTCGTATATCCTCCCAATTTTCCACTCTCTTGACATAGCCAGACCTACGGCATAATCTTCGCCATAGCTTACATTAGGGAAACCTATTTTTCTGATTATAGGAGTATAGAAAGCTCTGGGCGCACCAAGGCCATTTATTCTTAGAGCATTGTTGCGACCATTTTGACTACTCCACTCCTTGTGATCTATTAAGCCCGGAGGTAGCGTGTTGAGTTTAAAGTCGCAAATTCTGTAGCTGCCTATCAACATGGCACAGTTTAAATAGTAGAATGTATCTACAATTTTCTGTAAAGTATTATTGTCGCTATATAAATCGTCACTGTCAAGTTGAACTGCGAATTTACCGCAGAGTTTGTTGTTGAGAGCCAGATTCCAACATCCTCCAATACCTAAATCTTTAGTTTGGGGAACAATTTTTACCACTCTTTTATCAGTAGCAACATGGTCTATGACAGACGAGGTGCCATCCGTAGAGTGGTTGTCTACAACAAGTATATTATAATTAAAGTCTGTTTTTTGCGATAACGCTGAAGAGAGAGCATCTTCTATAGTTGTAACTCTATTACGAACAGGGATTATTACAGAGAGCTCACAAGGAAAATTATGTGTAGAATTTAAATCGGGTTCCTTCCAGATACCCGGTTCAAGATATGCTCCAATTCTCTTTAGATGATCAGTGCAAATCTGCTCCATCTCCAGTTGTATTTTGCTGTTCTTAGGATTTACATAGTCAAATTGTTTTTCACCCGATTTTCTGTTGTCTGTTTCTTTAATAGTATAGAGATACTCTTGCAGTCGGATTATTTGAAAATTCTCGGAGAGTATCAGTCTGAACTGATAAAAACCTGTGTGTTTATATTTTTGTGAGTCGGAATGTGACAGGTAGTAATCCATAGCCTCGCGTGAGACAAGAACCAGAGCACCGAAATTGAAATTATCTCTAATACTGCCAGGCTGATACTCAATAGTAGGGCATTCTGTTTTATTATTGCCAGAATATTTGAAATAATCAGAGTAGACCATACCTGCACCTCTTGTTATCGCTGTGTCGACAAAACGTTCAATTTCGCTATCTTTTATTTCAATATTTTCTCCACTGATATTTATTAAAGCGAATCTTGACTGACAGCTTTTTATAAGTTCTCGAGTCTTATCTGTGCCAGTACTGTATTGAGATAGATTAATTCTTTGAATTATAGATACCATTTATGATGTGTATGTATATTGCAAATGTAACTAATAATATCAATAAAAGGATAGATGAATGTTTTTTTCGTTATATTCGCAGTCTAAAATATAAGGGGCGTTTTATGAATAATACAGAGAGGAAAGACAAGAGAAATCTGGTAGGCATGGGGTTAAACGAATTACAGAGTGTTGTATCATCTTTGGGTATGCCCGGATATACCGCCAAACAGCTTGCCGAATGGCTCTATGTAAAGCAGGTTGACTCTTTTGCTCAGATGACCAATATCTCGTTAAAATTTCGCAAGATGCTTGACGAGAATTTTGTTATGGAACTCTCCTTGCCGGTTAAAACGGAGTTCTCCGTAGATGGAGTTTCCAAACATCTTTTTAAGGTTAGCGACAGCGATTTTGTGGAGTCAGTTTTTATTCCCGAAGAGAATAGAGCAACACTTTGTCTCTCTTGTCAGGTTGGATGTAAAATGGGTTGTCACTTTTGCATGACGGGTAAACAGGGATTTACATCAAGCTTGAGTGCGGGTCAAATATTGAATCAAATACTTTCTCTACCTAATAAAGACAAATTGACCAATGTGGTTTTTATGGGAATGGGCGAACCTCTTGACAATCTTAATCAGATTTTGAAAGTGGTTGAAATATTGACTGCATCATATGCTTTCGCCTGGAGTCCTAAACGTATTACAATTTCAACAGTAGGTTTACGAAGAGAGTTGAAACGTTTACTTGATGAGACTAAATGCCATATTGCAATAAGTTTACATGCTTCTACTCCAGAAAAAAGGGCTAAAATTATTCCTGCGGAGAAGGCTTTTTCTATCATAGAGATGATAGAGATTCTTAAAAGACATGACTTCAGTCGTCAACGTCGTCTATCTTTTGAATATATTTTGTTCAAGGAGTTCAATGACGGTATAGATGATATGAAAAATTTGGTTAAATTGCTCAATGGATTGAGCTGTAGAGTTAATCTTATACGTTTTCATGCAATTCCCGGCGTTGATTTGAAACCTGTAAGCTATGCCAAAATGTTGGAATTTAGAGACTATATGACCCAACATGGTGTATTCACTACTATTAGAGCTTCGCGTGGAGAGGATATTTTGGCAGCTTGCGGAATGTTGAGTACAGCAGATGAGAGTGATATTTTTTAATGTTTAATCATAAATACTTCAGTATATGAAAAAAATTAATGCTCTTATATTGTTAATTTTTTGTCTTATTGGGTTGGTTAGTTGTTCCTCAGGTGGGGGGAAAAAAACTATCATTACTCCATCTTCAACCGGAATCCCTTACGAAATTCTTGTAGTGGCCGATACGGATGATTTCCAATCTACTGCTGTAGAATCTATTAGTAAGGTTCTTGGTTCAGAAATTCCCGGGTTACCTCAGTCAGAGAGTGCTTTTAAAGTATCAAAAACCAACTCTAACAAATTCTATAAAACTCTGCGTTTTTGTAGAAATATTGTTATCATTAACATAGATAGAATATATACTCAACCCAAAATAAAATATTCTAGAAATGTTTACTCATCACCTCAGGTCATAATGACGATCCAGGCTCCGGATGCAGAATCTTTTTCTAGTTATGTCGCTAAAAATGAAGAGATAATAGTAGATTTTTTCACAAAAGCAGAGATGAATAACGAAATTGATTTATTGAAAACCAAACACAGTCATTTTGTTAAGGAGCAGATGAAAAGGATATTTGATTGCGAAATATATGTGCCTATGGAGTTGATAAAACATAAAATAGGTGATAATTTTTTCTGGGCTTCAACCGATAAGGGAGAGCGAGATATGAATTTTGTGGCCTACTCTTTTCCTTATACAGACGTTAATACATTCACTCCCGATTATTTTTTTAATATGCGTAATTCAGTTATGCGTGCTAATATACCGGGCCCTAGAGATGGACAGTATATGACCACACCGCGTCCTTATGTTACAGTTGTTGATAGTGAGGTAAGGGGAAAATATGCTCAGATAGCTCGTGGATTATGGGAGATGGAAAATTATGATATGGGAGGACCTTTTGTTTCCATATCCAGAGTTGATGAAAAAAATCAGAGAGTGATTGTTGTAGAGGCCTTTGTCTATGCTCCGGGTTTTGAGAAGAGAAATTTGATTAGAAGAATGGAAGCTGCACTCTATACGTTGAAACTGCCTGATGAACTGGATGAGAGTAAATTTAAGTATGATATAGAGGAGGTTGTTATTTCATCTAAAGAGTAGTAGGCTGTAGAGGTTTAAAACAATTAAGAAAAATATGATTGAGGAAAAAATAAAAATTGGTATCACGCAAGGCGATTTTAATGGAATAGGGTATGAGATAATTTTAAAAACATTTCAAAATCAGGAGATGTTTGATTTTTGTACTCCCATTCTGTATGGATCGCCAAAAGTAGCCATATATCACCGTAAGGCAATTGAATCAACTACAAACTTCACTTTAATTGATTCTGCTGCCGCTGCTCAACCAGATAGGTTGAATATGGTAAACTGTAACGAAGAGGAGGTTAAGGTTGAGTTTGGTTTGCCGACCGAAGAGAGTGGAAAAGCCGCCTTCAATGCATTATCTAAAGCTGTTGAAGATTATCGAAAAGGTTATATAGAAGCCATTGTTACTGCGCCTATTAATAAAAAAACCATACAATCAGACGCTTTTAATTTTCAGGGTCATACTGAATATATTGAATTCGAATTGGGAGAAGGTAAAAAAGCTTTGATGATTTTAATGAGCGAATCGTTGAAAATTGCACTTGTTACTGTTCATGAACCCATCAGTAAAATATCTCAGTTAATAAGTAAGGATCTGATAAAAGAGAAGATACAAATTCTAAACGAAACTCTTCTTAAGGATTTTCAAATAGAGATACCTCGTATAGCTGTACTTGCGCTTAATCCTCATGCTGGTGACGATGGATTGATTGGAAACGAAGAGAAAGAGACAATCATTCCGGCTATAAAAGAGATGGTAGAAACCGGAATACACTGTTTTGGACCCTTTTCTGCTGATGGTTTTTTTGGATCTGGAAATTATAGAGCTTTTGATGCTATCCTAGCAATGTATCACGATCAGGGGCTTATACCTTTAAAGACAATTGCCATGAATCGCGGTGTTAACTTTACCGCAGGTTTGCCCGTTATACGAACATCGCCTGATCATGGTACTGCATTTGATATTGCTGGAAAGGGGGTAGCATCAGAGGAGTCTTTCAGAGAGGCCATATACAGTGCCATAGATATATTTCGTTCTAGGCAAAACGAGGAGAATATTAGGAAGAATCCGTTGCAGAAGCATTTTTTTGCCAGAACAGACGACAGTGACAAGCTCAAACTTGATATAACCGACGAGGGGTAAATCTCCAGTTATGAATTTTGCTATTATAGCGGCCGGCGAGGGTAGTAGATTGGTTAATGAAGGCTGTAAGTGGCCTAAACCTTTAATCCGTATTAACGGAATTACACTTGTAGAGAGGTTAATAAGAGTATTTATAAAAAACGGAGCTTTAAAAGTTGCAGTTGTAATTAATAGTAATAGCAATGAAGTTTTTGATACTTTAAAAAACTTACAAAAATTATTTCCCATAGAGATTATTGTAAAAAACACACTAAGTTCCATGCATAGCCTTTATGAACTTAGAAATTATATTACTGGAGATAAGTTCTGTGTAACAACTGTTGATACAGTATTTCGGGAAGAGGTATTCAAAAAATATATAGATGCTTTTTATATCTCTTCTGTAGACGGATTAATGGGAGTAACCGATTATATAGACGACGAGAGGCCTCTTTTTGTAGAGACTAACGATAAACTTGACATTATTGGTTTTCACGATTTTGCCGACAATTGCCGATATGTTTCGGGAGGTATTTATGGTTTAGATAGTTCTGTGTTTGATCTTCTTGAGAGAATGATAAATGCCGGAGAGCTTAGAATGAGAACTTTCCAGCGTAGATTGATAGATGAAAACTTCAAATTAAAGGCTTATCCTTTCGGAAAAATTATCGATGTTGACCATATTTCAGATATTTCGAAGGCGGAGAATCTATTATCATAAACATGCATATACTATGATATTTATTGGAATAAGTCGTAAAATAAAATTTTCGCCTAACAGGGAGTTAGCTGATACCGAAATTTTTCAGAGCGTAGCTCAAAACATAGAAAAAAATGGATATGATGTAGTAAAAATGTCAGAATCTGTTTTGATAGAGTCAGGATTGCCGTCGGGATTGACAATTGATGGAGTTTTTCATATGACCAGATCGGCCGAAGCTCTTAATATTCTTAACAAAATAGAGAGAGAAGGAGTAGCTGTAATTAATTCTCCTCAGGCTGTGTTAAATTGTGGACGGGCATTGTGTGCCGAGTATATGTCTTATGACAACTCCTATTTTGTTAAGAGTTTGGTTACCTCAACAGATAGAATGCCTGTAGAATGGGTCACTTATCCTTGTTGGGTTAAAAGGGGCGATACGCACTCATATATTGTGGATGATGTGCGATTTGTAACATCTGAAGATGAGTGTGCCGCTGTTTTGGGAAATTTACACTCTCGTGGAGTAAGGAGAGCCGTTCTGAGTCCTCATGTTCATGGTCGTGTTATTAAATTTTATGGAGTTACTAAAGTAGATTTTTTTCACTGGAGAATGGTTAGTTTAGAGAAAGAGAGCAAATTCGGACTGGAGAGTCATAACGACAATCATATCGTTCCCAGTTTTGATCAAGAGCATTTCAAGGAAATTTGTTTTAACTCCGCTAAAGTTCTGGGAGTTGAAGTTTTTGGTGGCGATGCTATTATTTCGGAGAGAGGAAAAATAACATTGGTGGACTTTAACGATTGGCCCAGTTTTTCAGGATGTGTCCAAGATGCAGGATTGGGAATAGCCAAGTTGATAGTTGAAAAATCTTTGTCTCAATAGTTATGAGAAAACAAAGAAAAGAGGCTATAGAGTCCACCTATAAGTCAAAAGATACGGAAGAGTTTTTAGATATATACTTTAACCGGCCAATAGGTTTCTGGTGGGCTACCATATTTAGAAAACTAAATATTCACCCGAATGTAGTTACCATATTTTCAATAATATTAGGAATCTTTGCGGCGATCTGTTTTTATCCGGACTCTTTATGCTGGAGTATAATAGGAATGCTTGTTTTGATTATAGCTAATACCCTAGACAGTGCCGACGGGCAATTGGCTAGAATGACCGGAAAAAAGACTCTTTGGGGGCGTTTGCTTGATGGTTTTGCTGGTGATATATGGTTTTTCTCTATATATCTATCTATAGGACTTAGACTTACAAGTCAGCCCATACCTTTTGGTATAGGCCATAATTGGGGAGTATGGATATGGATACTTATGTTTTTTTCTGGAATTATGAGTCATAAAGACCAAGCCTCTCTTGCCGATTATTATAGAAATATATATCTAAAATTTTTACATGGTGAATCAGAACTTAACAATAGTGCGGAATTACATAAGGAACAACTTTCCACACCTTGGAGTAGATGGTTTTGGAAGATATGGCTCTTTTTTTATCAGAATTATACTAAACGTCAGGAGCATCTCACACCCGAGTTTCAGAAATTTTATAGATTGCTTGCTATAAAGTATGGAATCTCTACTCCTGAAACTATAAAAAAGGAGTTTCTAAGCAGAACATTTCCTTTGTTGAAATGGACAAATATTCTCACATTCAATACACGAGCGATAGTACTGTTTATATCTTTGCTTATTAGGCAACCATGGCTCTATTTTATATTTGAGCTGACTCTACTTAATGTGGCGTATGTTTATATGAGAGTTTCTCATGAACGTATATGCAGATCAATTTCAATTAGAATAGATAATGAGCAAGAGAGCACGTAATTTTTTCTCTATTTTCGGTTTTTCCGCCATTTTGGTTATGATTGCTCTATTTGATATTACTTGGGGCGAGGTTCTCAATATGTTGAAGAGGGTGGGAGTATGGTTTCCGGTCATTTTGTTTTTATGGTTGGTTATATATCTTTTAAATGCGTGGGCCTGGACAGTTATTATCCGTGATCGAAACAATAAAAACATCTCTTATTGGCGTATTCTTAAATTAACACTTACAGGCTTTGCACTAAACTATACAACTCCTTTTGGGCTTATGGGTGGAGAGCCATACAGAGTTCTTGAACTATCACCTTATGTGGGAAAAACTAAGGCTGTATCGTCGGTAATTCTATATGTAATGATGCATATTTTCTCTCATTTCTGCTTTTGGTTATTTGCTGTTCTACTTTATGTAGTGCTGCATTTTATAGTTCCTGACACTTACTATATGGATTGGTGGATATCTTTTGCTTTTATAGGTCTATCTGTAGTGCTTGTTTTAGTCTGTTATCTATTTATGCGGGGATACAGATATGGAATGATAGTTAAACTGTTCAAATTTTTTGAAAAAATCCCATTTCTCAAAACAAAAGTAAAACATTTTGTAGAGAAACATCAGGAAACATTTGTTATGATTGATAAGCAGATAGGTGAACTTCATGGAGCGAGAAGGAGAACGTTTTGGGGCTCTCTCTCTTTAGAATTTATTGCCAGGCTGTTAAGTTGTTTAGAATATTGGTTTATTTTTGGTATATTGATGTCCGGAGTGTCATATTGGGATTCAGTGATTATAGTTGCTTTTTCATCACTTTTTAGTAATATTATATTCTTTCTTCCTATGCAGCTTGGCTCCAAAGAGGGAGGTGTTGTTCTTGCAGCGAGAAGTCTCTCTATCCCGAGTTCTTATGGTTTTTTTACTGCTCTTATTACAAGATTACGCGAGATAATTTGGGCTGTTATTGGTATAGCTCTGATGAAAATAGGCAATAATAGTGAAACAAGGCATCAAAATGATTAAGGGGATAATTTTTGATTACGGAGGAACGATTGATACTGATGGAGTGCATTGGTTTGAACTGTTAAGAAGAGCTTATGGGGTTTTTTTGTGTGATATGCCGGAAGATGTTTTACTACAAGCTTATATTTATGCGGAACGCACATTGGGAGCGGAGGATGTTATTAAATCAGAAGATAATTTTTCAGTAACGTTACGTAAAAAAATAGAGTTACAATTTAATTATCTGATTAACAATCATGGATATACCGTTAACTCTGTACAAAAAAATAGTATTATAAACTACTCTATTGATTATGTAAGAGAGAATATAGAGAAAAACTCAGCTATTGTGTTGTCCACATTATCTGAAATATATCCCATGGTAATAGTATCTAATTTTTATGGCAATTTGGATTCAGTACTCCATGAATTTGGTATTGATAGTTATTTTTCATCTGTTATAGAGTCAAGTAGAGTTGGTATTAGGAAACCGGATCCCGCTATTTTTTTAATGGGAGTGAAAGCTCTGAAAAACATTGTGGATGACATTATTTCCGAACAAATACTTGTTATAGGGGACTCTTTTCAGAAAGATATTGTTCCAGCCTGGTCAATAGGTTGTGTTACGGCATGGCTCAAAGGAGTTCCTTTTGGTAATGAACCACACAATGTTTTTGAGCCTTCGTATACAATAAGTACTCTTAAAGAGTTAAGTTCAATAAAGGAACTTTTTACAGATTCAAATAGGATATAATCTGAAATAACTAATTATTTGGTTGTGAACGGTAATTAAGAGTATAGCATTTTCGATAATTTCTATTTATTTGTTACAATTTGGTTTTTTGTTAATTTAGAAAAACAGTTTAATTTATGCCAATATTGCGTGGTTTTGAATAGTAATCAGTATTTTTGTCAGACGTCTTAATAAGTTTTTAGTTATATGAATATTGAAGAGGTACAATTAATGAAACAGCGTTTTCAGATAGTGGGAAATGCGCTTGATTTAAACCGTGCCATAGATGTGGCTGTGCAGGTGGCTCCAACCGATCTTTCCGTGTTGATAACGGGTGAGAGTGGAGTAGGGAAGGAGAGTTTTCCAAAGATTATTCATACTAACAGTTTACGTAAATCCAAACAATATATTGCCGTTAATTGCGGAGCTATTCCTGAGGGAACAATTGATTCTGAACTGTTCGGTCATGAGAAAGGCTCTTTTACTGGTGCGATAAATGAGCGTAAGGGTTATTTTGCCGAGGTTGACGGTGGTACTATATTTCTTGACGAGGTAGCGGAACTTCCTTTAGCTACTCAGTCCAGGTTACTTCGCGTACTGGAGACTGGTGAATTTATAAAGGTGGGATCGTCTAAAGTGGAGAAAACCGATGTAAGAGTTGTAGCTGCCACAAATGTAGATTTGACCGAGGCTATCGACAAAGGACGTTTTAGAAAAGATCTTTTTTATCGTTTAAGTACTATTCCAATCAAGGTACCTCCACTTAGAGACCGAGGGGAGGATATATTTTTACTATTTAGGAAATTTGCTAATGATTGTGCCGAGAAGTATCATATGCCTGCAATACAGTTAGCCGAAGAGGCCAGAAATACTCTGTTAGATTACTCTTGGCCGGGTAATGTGCGTCAACTCAAAAATATTACAGAACAGATATCTATTATGGCTGCAGATCGTCTTATAACAGACAATATGCTTAGAGAATATCTACCCGATAGGAGTGGTTCTCTTATGCCAACTCTATTTTCGGGAGCTCATCATGAAAAAACGTTTGAGAACGAGCGGGAAATTTTATATCAGATTTTATTTGATATGAGGCGCGATATAACAGATCTAAAAACTCAGTTGGGGGTGATGTCTAAAAATCAATCTCCCCAACCAGTCTCAATTATAACACAAAGAGATAGTCAGGAGATGATGTCTCAGCATAGACAGTCACATAACCGTAATGAGGATATTCAGGATACAGAGATTTATATTGATGAGCCTCTATCTCTTGACGAAGTTGAAAAAGATATGATCAAAAAAGCTCTTGCTAGGCATAACGGGAAACGCAAAAATGCAGCAAAAGATCTAAACATATCGGAAAGGACTCTATATAGAAAGATAAAAGATTACAACTTGGGTTAAAAAAGGTGTAGCGGATGAGATCAAAAAGTATTTGGAATTTATTAATTGTTGGATTTTTCCCTTTTATGCTAATTAGTTGCACTGTCTCTTATAAATTTAATAGAGCTTCGATTGACTACAATGTGGTAAAAACAATTACGATAGAGTCGTTCACTAATCGAGCTTCTTATCAGTGGGGACCCATGGCATCAATCTTTAGTAATGCTCTTAGTGATATTTATGTAAGACAGACCAAGCTGAAACAGGTAAAAACCAATGGGAATTTACATCTTTCGGGCGAGATAACCTCTTATGATCAGACTAATAAATCTATATCTTCTGACGGATATTCTTCTATGGTTCAATTAAAAATGAGTGTAAGAGTTGTTTTTGTGAATAACACCAATCACAGTGAAGACTTTGAGAGAACGTTTTCAGCCACAAGAGAATATGAATCATCGCAACAATTTTCGGTAGTTCAAGAGGAGCTGGTTACTCAAATGACTAACGAGATTGTTGATCAGATATTTAATGCTACTGTAGCAAATTGGTAAAATGGTTTCTAAGTATAACATAATTTCTTGGATAAAACATCCTGACAAATTGAACAGAGAAACTCTGTATGAATTGCGTTCGTTGGTGGCAAAGTATCCATATTTCCAATCGGCAAGAGTGTTACTTGTTGAGAATTTATATCTACTTAATGATGAGGGCTTTAGCACAGAATTAAGCCAAGCCGCTTTTTATGTTGCAGATTGGAGGGTTCTAAATAACTTGGTAGAATCTGGAGATTCAAAATATGCCGGTAACACTGAAACAACCTCTTCAGATAGCTTATTATCTGAAAATATCGATGTAGAGGATAAAATAGGATCAGATAGAACACTGACATTGATCGAAGCTTTTTTAAAAGAGAAGCCAGAGGATAGCACACTTTTTGAGTATGAAGGAGCTAATAGTGACAATTTAACAGACTACACTATTGAAAATAGTTTATCTAATATCGAACAGAACAATATTGAGGATATTGAGAAAGAGACTTCACAGCAGGACAAACTTATAGAGCTGTTTATTAAAAAAGGTCCATCATCTCTAAATAAATTATTAGATACAGAGCTACCGAACAAGGAGCATGAGATTTTTGATGATATGCCCGATGAATCTGTAGATGAGTGCTTAGATAAAGAAGAATCCATAAGTAGTGAATTTTTTACCGAAACGTTGGCAAACGTCTATATAAAGAAGAAACAATATGACAAAGCTTTAGAAATAATTAGGTTGTTATATTTGAAATTTCCGAATAAAAATGTTTACTTTGCGGATCAAATTCGTTACTTAGAAAAGCTTTTGTTGATTAATTAAAATAAATTGAACTGAGATGTATTCTATTTTATTAATTGTAATAGTGATTTTGGCAGTATTACTATGTTTTATTGTTACAATCCAGAACTCCAAAGGAGGAGGCTTAGCAGCTGGCTTTTCATCTTCTAATCAGATAATGGGTGTACGTAAGACCACCGATCTTCTTGAGAAGACAACATGGTATTTGATCTCGGGGATCGTTGTTTTGAGTATCTTTACCTCTTATGTTAATAGATCAACTCCTTCAACATCAGATCCTGTAATGATGCGTCCTGCAACTGAGCAGATTTTGATTAATCCTGAAACATCACCCTCTTATGAAGTTCCGATTTCCGATATTCCTATAGAATAAATATGTTTTAAATAATAGTTACAATAAAAGCCCTCATTTTATAAAATGAGGGCTTTTATTATGAGTAAAACTAAAATCAGCAGAGTTATTTTATTGGAATAGAGTCAACACGTTCCTTATGGCGACCGCCTTGAAAAGGGGTGTTTAAGAATTGGTCCATAATCTCTCTTGCCGTATCATTATCTATAAAACGACCAGGCATAACAAGAACATTAGCATCATTATGTTGGCGAATAAGTTTGGCTATATCAGGGATCCAGCTTAAACCTGCCCTTATTCCTCGATGTTTATTCAGGGTCATAGTCATTCCCTCTCCGCTACCGCAAATACCAATTCCCATCTCCACTTCGCCTGATTCTATACCTAAGGCCAACTTATGTCCAAACTCTCCATAATTACTGCTATCGTCGGAGAAAGCGCCGTAATCTTTATATTTCAGCTCTTTCTCCTCCAAATACTCCTTTACAAATTGTTTTAACTTAAAACCCGCATGATCGCTTGCTATCCCTATCATCTCTTTTATCTGTTTAAAATAGACTTTACCTGATTGTAAACATTTTCAGGGGTGAATCCCAGTTTTTCATCAAGAACTGTATAAGGTGCAGAGAAACCAAAGCTCTCCAGGCCAAAAACCTTACCGTTATCTCCAACAAGCCCCTCAAGTGTAACCGGTAAGCCTGCAGTAAGTCCAAATTTCTTGGCTGAATAAGGTAGTATATTTTCCTGATATTCAGAGGGTTGGCTACGGAATAAACCCTCAGAAGGTACACTTACAATACGAGTTTTGATACCATCAGCTTTAAGTAGTTCAGCGCCCGCTATTAAAGTAGAGACTTCTGAGCCCGAGGCCAAAAGAATTATATCAAAATCGGTATCCGATCCTTTTACTATGTAGGCTCCTTTTGCTACTTGGTTATAGTCATTACCAGAGGGAAGATTACGGATATTCTGACGGGAAAAAACAAGACCAGTAGGAGTAGAGATATTTTCCATAGCCAGCTTCCAGGAAATGGTAGTCTCTTCAGCATCAGCCGGACGTAGAACAAGCATTGAATTCTTACCGCTATGGTTTTTTAGTTTCTCCATAAGGCGTATTTGAGCCTCTTGTTCAACAGGCTCGTGCGTAGGGCCATCTTCTCCAACGCGGAAAGCGTCGTGAGTCCATATAAATTTAACCGGAACCTCCATTAGAGCAGCCATTCTCACAGCGGGTTTCATATAATCGCTAAAAACGAAAAACGTGCCACAAGCCGCAATAACTCCTCCATGTAGAGACATTCCTATACAACAACATGCCATAGTCAGTTCTGAAACCCCAGCTTGAAAGAATGCACCGCTGAAGTCACCTTTAGCAAATGCTGTGGTTTTATTTAGGAAGCCGTCTGTTTTATCAGATACCGAAAGATCAGCACTAGAACAGATCATATTTTCAACCTGTTCGGCCAGAGATGACAAAACAATTCCCGATGCAGAGCGAGTAGCATTATCTGCTTTTTGGGAGATTTTATTCCAGTCAATAACAGGTGTTTCTCCTTTGAACCATCTCTCCATTTTTGCAGCTTTGTCAGGATTGGCTTTGGCCCAAGCAGTTTTTATAGCCTTTTTATTAGCGCATATTTCTTTCAGTTCTGCAATACGTTTGGCGTACATCTCTTTGACTTCCGGAAAAATTTTGAATGGGTCGTCAGGGTCTCCATTAAGATTTTTAATACTATTTCTATATGCATCTCCTCCCAATGGGGCTCCATGTGTCTCGCAGTATCCTTCATAACTAGAGCCATCTGCTTTAAGAGCGCCTTTACCCATAATACATTTACCGATAATAAGAATAGGTTTTCCCTCTATTGATCCGGCTTCTGTAAGAGCATTACGCACCTGTTCGCAGTTATTGCCATCAATTGTTATGACATGCCATCCCCAGGATTTATATTTAGCGGCAGTATCCTCTGATGTTACCTCGCTACACTTGGTAGAGAGTTGTATATCGTTAGAATCGTAGAACATTATTAGGTTATCTAGACCAAGATGACCGGCAACGCGTCCGGCACCTTGTGATATCTCCTCTTCTATACCTCCATCGGATATATAGGTATATATCTTATGATTCATAACCTCTTTGCCCAGACGTGCTTGAAGAAATTTCTCTGCGATGGCTGCACCAACGGCAAAAACATGTCCCTGACCTAAAGGACCGGATGTGTTTTCTATTCCGCGCTTAAGATCTTTCTCGGGATGTCCCGGTGTGGTCGATCCCCATTGACGCAGACTCATTAATTCTTCCATAGAAAACTTACCAAACAAGGCGAGTTGAGCATAGAGCATGGGTGCCATGTGTCCCGGATCTAGAAAGAAACGGTCGCGACCCTCCCATTCAGGATTTTCCGGATCAAAAACTAAAAATTCGGAATATAGAGTGTTAATAAAGTCAGCGCCACCCATTGCGCCACCAGGATGCCCCGACTTAGCTTTTTCTACCATAGAAGCAGCGAGAATACGAATATTATCGGCTGATCGGTTCATTAATTCTTTACTGTTCATATTAATTATTTTCTATTTGATTTATTTTGTCTATTTAGATATTATTATCAGGGTACAAAATTAAGAAAAATGTAGTAGTAATAAAACTATGCTTCTCAATTTTGAAAATAGTAGCTAACAATCAAATAAGTTTTAAGAAATTAACCTATTAAAAAGC
>DASRNO010000055.1:0-3582 GCA_035647375.1 Bacteroidaceae bacterium | reverse complement strand
GGAACATTGAGTTCTCTGTTAATAGCAGCTCCAACTGCTTACAGATTTATTAAAAAAAATCCAAAACTCAAAGTAGTGAAATAAAATATATCTCTATTTAGATAGAAATATATACAACAAAAAAATCCGAACAATCAAGTTCGGATTTTTTATTATTTGCAAATTAAGGCAAAAACAATATTTTTTTGTATAATTGCTCTACATTAACACCACTTAAAACAATGAAACCTTCTAATCTTAAATTTTTCATTATTTGCCTGTTTGCTCTAACTGCATATTCGGCCTACTCACAGATAAATGATACTATTAAATCTGAATTAAATGCAATAACTGTTCTAAATTCAGACTCAAAAAGAGATATCGATAAATACAAAAAAGGTGCTCTTAAGGGAAATCTTAACTCTATGAATTCTCTTGGAATAGAGTTGATTTCAGGAGTCAAAGTTAAAGCAAATCTACCTTTAGGCCTCTATCTCTTAGAATATGCCGCTAATGATGGCCTACTTGATGCACAATACAACCTTGGTAATACCTATTTTATTATTTGGTTAAAAGAGAAAGAGAAAGAGAAATATTTTTCTATTGCAAGTAAGTGGCTTCGCAAAGCCATTAAGACAGACGATATAAAATCTTATAACCTATTAGGATTACTCTATTTTGAATATGGCAAGCATAAAAAAGATACTCTGTTTATACAACAAGCTGAAATTCTCTTGTCAACTTTACCCGAAATAGATAAAATCAACAATAAGAACGAAGCACTTATTACATCTCAGGCTCTTCTCGGAACAATTAATCTTGAACAATGGAGAGTACAAAATGATACTGCCAGTCTACGTGATGCAAAAAAATGGTATCGAATGGTTTTGAGTTCAAAAAAAGAGTATCCCAACTTCACTCAATTTATTGACTCTCTTGCCTTGGTGTTAAGCCAAAATATTCCTATGTCTATTGATCCAAAGCTGGATCAGTCTAAAACTAATAACGACGGAATGGGAGAATTAGCAGGAAGAGGAATGAGAGGAGCTGGTGGAGGAGCTGGTGGAGGAGCTGGTGGAGCACATAATAATACCAGAGCAACCGCTCAGTTTCCCGGAGGACAATTTGCCTTGATGCAATTCATTAGATCCAACACATTCTATCCACAACCACTCAAAGATTCACGAGTGTCAGGTAATGTTACAGTTAGTTTCACTATAGGTACCGATGGAGCAGTAATTAATCCCTTGGTTACCACTAAATTAAATCATCTACTTGAAAAAGAGGCTCTTAGAACTATTATGTTAATGCCAGACTGGATCCCTGCCAAACAAGATGATAAAGAGATTGAGTTTAAGACAAGTGTAACTGTCTCTTTCGGCTCATCTAATATGGGAGGTGGAATGGGAGGAATGATGTTTTAATATAGCCCAAAAAGGATATCAGTTAACTCCGCATAAATATATTGACCTTAAGAAAAAAAACAGTACTTTTGCAGTTGATTTTTTTGAAAAAGCCCTTGTAGTTCAATGGATAGAACGAAAGTTTCCTAAACTTTTGATTCGGGTTCGATTCCCGGCGAGGGTACTATCTGCCAATCGATGTATACTCGTTACATAATTATATAATTTCCGGTCATTAAACGATTGTTTTTACTTAATTTTTGCTATTTATAGATAAAAACGAGTCGATATTCTAAGATTTTGTGTATTTTTGTACCCGAAAAAATGTAAAAATATTCACAACAAATGATATAATCATGACAATTAAAGAATTGGAACAGGTAGTTGTACGTTTCTCTGGTGATTCAGGCGATGGAATGCAACTGGCTGGAAATATATTCTCCACATTATCGGCTACCGTTGGAAACAGTATTAGTACATTTCCTGATTATCCGGCAGACATACGAGCTCCACAAGGATCATTAACTGGTGTATCTGGTTTTCAAGTACATATAGGTGCTAATAAGGTATTCACTCCCGGAGACAAGTGTGATGTTTTAATTGCCATGAACCCGGCTGCTCTTAAGACTCAACATCAATTCTGTAAACCTGAAGCTATAATCATTACAGACTCTGATTCTTTCACAAAAAACTATTTTGAAAAGGCTCTTTTTAAAACAGACAATCCCTTTGAAGAGTTGGGCATAAAAAATACAATAATAGAAGTTCCTATTACATCTATATGCAAAGAGAGTCTTGCGGATAGCGGATTAGACAATAAGTCTATACTTAAATGTAGAAACATATTCACTTTAGGACTTGTCTGCTGGTTATTCGATCGTAAACTCTCTCTGGCCGAAGAGATGATAACCGTAAAATTCGCAAATAAACCAAAAATAGCTGCCGCAAATATAAAAGTGTTGAACGACGGATATAACTTTGGTCATAACACTCATGCCGGAGGAGCAACTATATATCGTATAGAGTCTAAAGAGGTTCAAGATAGCGGCAAGTATATGGATATAAATGGTAATAAGGCAACAGCTTACGGTCTTATCGCTGCTGCCGAAAAAGCTGGATTGCGTCTCTATTTGGGTTCTTATCCTATAACACCAGCCACAGATATTCTTCACGAAATGTCAAAACATAAATCTCTAGGAATAGTAACGGTACAATGTGAAGATGAGATTGCAGGTGCTGCCTCTGCTTTAGGAGCCTCCTATGCTGGAGCTTTAGCTGTTACCACCACCTCCGGGCCGGGTATCTGTTTAAAAAGCGAAACAATGAATCTTGCTGTAATGGCCGAGTTACCATTGGTTATTGTTAACGTTCAGCGTGGCGGTCCCTCTACCGGACTACCCACCAAGAGCGAACAGACAGATCTACTTCAAGTTCTTTATGGCCGAAACGGCGAAAGCCCCATGCCTGTTATTGCAGCCAAAACCCCTTCTGATTGTTTTGATTCGGCATATGAGGCCTGTAAAATTGCTCTAGAACATATGACTCCTGTAGTTCTGCTAACCGATGCTTTCATAGCTAACGGATCTACCGCATGGAAATTACCCGATTTAGCAAATTATCCAGCCATTAATCCTCCGTTTGTTACCCCAAATATGGCTGCCGAATGGACTCCATATCTAAGAAATAAAAAAAATGGAGCCCGTTACTGGGCTGTTCCAGGTACGGAAGGGTTTGCTCATAGAATTGGAGGTCTTGAAAAAAGTGCCGTAAATGGAGCTATTTCTACCGATCCTGAAAATCATCACAATATGGTTATTGCACGAAAGAACAAAATATCCAATATCTCTGTTCCCGATATAAAAGTGGAAGGAGATCCGGACGCTGATCTTTTGATTGTAGGATTCGGAGGCACATACGGCCATCTTTTATCTGCTGTTGCAAGAATAAATCGAAACGGTAAAAAAGCCGCATTGGCTCATTTCAAGTATATTAACCCACTCCCCGGTAATACCGAGACGATTTTGAAAAGATATAAAAAAATAGTGGTAGCAGAGCAAAATTTAGGACAATTTGCCGCATACCTAAGAATGAACATTGAGGGTTTAACACTTGAACAGTTCAATCAGGTAAAAGGACAACCTTTTGTAATAAGTGAGTTAGTTGATTATTTTACAAATATTTTGAACAAATAAGCCATGAC
>DASRNO010000054.1:0-2453 GCA_035647375.1 Bacteroidaceae bacterium | reverse complement strand
ATTTTTAACCCTCTATAAATTATGATCAAAGATATTTTCGAAAGAATTAAAAACACTCCCGGACCATTAGGTCAGTATCAACAAATTGGTGATGGCTATTTTATGTTTCCACGTTTGGAAGGCGAGGTGGGACCGGAAATGATATTCAACGGGAAAAAATTGCTTAACTGGAGTTTAAATAATTATCTGGGAATAGCCAATCTACCCGAAATACGAGAGGCTGATGCTAAGGCCGCCAAAGATTTTGGATTTGGTGCTCCCATGGGGGCACGTATGCTTTCCGGTAACACAGATTACCATATTAAATTTGAACAGGATTTTGCCGATTTTATAGGAAAACCAGCAGGATATCTACTAAATTTTGGTTATCAGGGAATGGTCTCTATTATAGACGTTTTAGCTGGTCGTAATGATGTTATAGTATATGACTCCGAATCTCACGCATGTATTCTAGACGGTATGAGATTGAGTTTAGCAAAGCGTTTTGCTTTCCGTCACAACGATATGGAAAGTCTTGAGAAACAACTTAACCATGCCTGTAAACTGGCAGATAAACAAGAAGGTGGTGTTCTTGTTATTACAGAAGGTGTTTTTGGTATGGCCGGAGACCTTGGTCATCTTGATGAAATTGTCAAACTGAAACAAAAATATCCTTTCCGTATTCTTATTGACGATGCTCACGGATTTGGAACTATGGGAGCTAACGGAAAGGGAGTAGCCGAACATTACGGAGTTACAGACCAAATTGACGTTATATTCTATGCATTCGCAAAAAGTATGGCCAGTATTGGTGGTGTAGTCTGTTCTGAGCCGGAAATTGTTCAACATCTACGTTTCAACATGAGGTCGCAAATTTATGCCAAATCATTACCACTATCCTTAGTTATTGGCAACATGAAACGTCTTGAGTTAATAAAAAACCGTCCTGAATATCGTACAAAATTGTGGGAAATTGTTAACGCACTACAGGATGGATTTAAAGCTGAAGGTTTCAATATGGGTAATACCGAATCGCCTGTAACTCCAATCTATTTTGAGGGCGATGTAGCTGAAAGCACAAATGTGGTAATTGATCTACGCGAAAATTATGGTATTTTCTGCTCTCTAGTAACCTATCCCGTTGTTCCAAAAGGACAAATTATGTTACGCATTATACCTACCGCTTCGCACACATTGGAACATGTTAAAAGAACCATTGATGTATTTAAAGAGGTAAAAGCTAAACTGGATTCGGGACAATATAAGGGAGAAATACAGAATATGAATCTCTTCCAACAGCGCGGTTAACTCCATACTTTTCTGAAAGATATGAAGTATCAATTAGTCTGTAAAAATTGCGGCAAAGTCACAAAAGACTTTGCCGCTTGGTTCAAACAGGATCAGCTATGTGAATGCGGAAGTAATTACGCTGAGGTTGTCTATTTTTCTGATTATAAAAAAATCTCAGACCTATGTAATTCTAAGCATAGACCGAATAATTTCTATCACTATTTTGATTTTTTGCCTCTAAACAGCAAAGAGAATATTGTGAGCCTAAACGAAGGGGCTGTTCCTATGGAACGATGGAATTTTCTTGAAAAGTACGCACTTGAACAACATGGAGTTAAATGTCAAGTTGTAGTTTGTCGTAATGATCTAAACCAAGGAAGCAATACATTCAAAGATTTAGCCGCCTCGCTTGCGGCCTCACTCTTTAAAGAGAATGGAGTAAAAGAGTATTGTCTGGCTTCTACAGGTAACACGGCTACCGCCTATAGTGTCTACCTAGCCAAAACTGGTGTAAAATTTAACATTTTCACACCCAGCGACATGTACCAAGACTCTGTAGATGCCATAAAGTCTACTGGTCAAAACTTAATTGTGTGCAAGGGGAACTACGCTTTCGCAAAAAAAGAGGCTACAGAATATCATAAAAGCAAGGGTGTTATGATATCTGCGGGAAACATCGACCCTATAAGAGTAGAGGCAAAAAAAACGCTGGTATTTGAGTGTCTCAGACAGCTTGGACGCATACCTGATGTCTATATTCAGGCTGTAGCCGGCGGAACTAGTCCTATAGCTTTTCAAAAAGGGATGAACGAATTATCTAATAATTATCCGGAACTAAAAATGCCCCGCATGATATTGGTACAACAAGATACATGCGACCCAATGGTTCAAGCTTGGGAATGGGCTGAAGCAAATAATTTCCCTGTAGGATACGAAAAAAAATACCCTTCAATTGAACCAAAAACAAAAATTTCTATTCTTTCGGCAGGAATCCCTGCTATGTATCCAATTTTAGGGCCTATTGTTAAAAATAGCGGAGGATGTTTTATTAGAGTAAAGGAGTCCGATTTGCCCTATTACGGAAAAATTGTAAAAAAAGAACAAAATATCTACTTCGGACCTGCATCGATTATCTGTATTGAAGGCTTCTATCAAGCACTGAAAGAGAATAAGATAAAAGAGGG
>DASRNO010000053.1:0-11990 GCA_035647375.1 Bacteroidaceae bacterium | reverse complement strand
CTCTATAATAAATGCCTACACCTCTACTCAGGTTGTCTCTACCATCAACAACGAAATGATGATAATGAAATCAAGAACCCTTATGGAAGAGGTTGTAAAAAGACTTGATCTTACTACCACATACTACTGTAAGACTCGTCTTGTAGGGCGTGTAAAGGATTTGTATGGCATCAGCCCTATTAAAGTCACCTTTTTGGGTGTTGACAAAAATGAATACCGTAGCATTGTTGTAACTCCATTGACCAGAGAGAGTTTTTCTCTTTCTGGTTTTAGCTCTAACGAAGAACTTAAGATATCCGGAAAATTTTTCCAAATTATTTCAACTCCAATTGGTGATATTTTTGTAGAATCTACGGATTTTTTTACTAAGGAGTGGATTGATAACCCCATAACAGCTGCTCATATAAGCCTATTGGATATCTCGAATATATATCGTTCCCGTTTATCCATAACACGCAACGATACAAAGAATTCAGTTGTAAATCTACGAATTACAGATCAATCTGCAGAGAAAGCAACAGACATTATTAATACTCTTATTGATACTTACAACGACGATGCAATTAACGATAAGAAAAAAATACTTCAGTTCTCCGAATTATTCATAAACGATCGTATAGCTAATCTTGAAAAAGATCTTGGCGAAACCGAGGCTCAACTCACAGAATTCAAAAAAAATAACCAGTTGGTAGATGTAACAAAAATTGGAGAGTCTTATATTCAAAATAGCGTCTATATATCACAAGAAATATATAGACTTGAGAATCAGAAGGCATTGGCCACCGATATGTTAACCTACCTGAATAACAATAAAGGCTACAAACTAATTCCGGTAGATCTAGGGCTTGAAGACAAAGCCACCATCGAGATGTTTAATGAATTTAATAGCATTGTTCTACAACTGGAAAAATATCAGGCCAGTGGTACCACCAATAATCCCAGAGTCAGAGATATGTACACACAGCTCAACACCCTGCTCTCCAACGCTATTACACTACTAAAAAGCTACATTAACTCTATTAATATAAAAATCCAAGCCTCCCAGTATCAGGAAGATTTAAATGTAAAACTTATAGAAAAAGTTCCCGAGCAGCAAAAATATTTGATATCAATAGAGCGTGTGTTGAGCATTAAGCAGTCGTTATATCTTAGCTTGCTTACTCGCCGCGAAGAGATTATGCTTAGTCAGCCATCTACAGATCCAAATGCAAAAATTTTAGAACCGGCTATTGGTCCATTATCCCCTATTTCGCCCAATGAAAGTAAAACAATAATGACAGGTCTATTTTTAGGTCTACTATTTCCTGTAATTATCTATTTTTTGATTAAAACTCTCGACACCAGTGTACGCTATAAGGGCGATATTATAAAAGGCACATCAACTCCATTTCTTGGCGAAATTCCAAGTCGAGAAAAATACGACAAGCGCGAAATTGTGGTTGAAAAAAACAAACGTGATGCTATATCAGAGTCTTTTCGAATTCTACGTTCCAATATAGATTACTTTACAAACGATAAATCTAAGAGTAATAAGGTGATTATGTTAACCTCTTTTTTAGTAGCAGCTGGCAAAACGTTTGTGTCAATTAACCTGGCAAAGAGTCTTGCTATTACAAACAAGAAGGTGGTAGTTGTAGATCTGGATATCCGTAAAGCAACTCTTGATAAGTTCATGACTAAAAAACATGGTCCGGGAATAACCAATTATCTATCAGGAAAGATTAATGATATAGATTCTATTATTCTTAAAGGCAAAAAGAGTATTGATGAGACACTCGATGTTATTCTAGCCGGCCCCATTCCTCCAAACCCTGCTGAACTTCTAACCTCAGAACGTTTAGACTACCTTATTGCAGACCTTAGAAAAAGATATGATTATGTTTTTCTTGATAACGTACCTATAGGTATGGTGGCAGATTCGGAAATCATACGTCGTCTGGCAGATATGACCATATTCGTTATCAGATCGGGGAAATTTGACAAACGTATGCTACCCGACTTAGATATGTTATACAAAGAAAATCGATTTCCTAATATGGCTATAGTATTAAATGCAGTAGTAATGAAACAAAGCGGGTTGGGATATGGTTTAGGATATGGGTACGGGTATGGATACGGGTATGGATATGGTTATGAGTATGGGTATGGAAACGAATATGAGTACGAGAATAGGGATAGTGCCAAAGCCCGACGTATAAGACGAAAAATAGAAAGGCGTCAAAAAAAAATATTTGGTAATCGTAAAATATAAAAAACGCTGGTTGTGAAGAACACCCTTAATATGTTTTTTAAAGCTTTCGCTCTTATTTATAACAGCGACAAAAAACTGTTCTCAACTAGAATATTCCTGATGATTCTTGAGAGTGTTTTGCCCATTGCTCTACTCTATATTATCAAATATATGATAGACATGGTAGAGGCCATAATTAGCTCTCCCGACTCTATCAATATGACTCAAGTCTTGATTTTTGTAATAATCCTATGCACAGTATATGTGTTAAACGAGCTTACTGTAGTATTTGACAATTTTATTAATGAGATTTTAGGACAAAAAATGGTCGATAGAGTGAGTAGAATAATACAACAAAAATCTATGGAACTTGATATGTCTTACTACGACAACTCCAAATATTTCGATGCCATGTATCTAGCCCAACAAGAGGCTGGTTACAGGCCTCTTCAGATATTGTCTCACTTTACCCGACTATTTATTAACACTCTAACACTTATAGGAATAGTAGTTATTCTTGTAGATTTCTCATGGTTAACAATAGTGATTATGCTGATTGCTGGAGTTCCCTCACTTTTTATAAAAATAAAGCGCTCCAGAACACTATACGAATGGCGTAAATCGAATGTAAAAATTAACCGTAAAGCTATATATTACTCTCAATTGCTCACAGCTAAACCTTTTGCCAAAGAGCTTAGGGTATATGGCTTGGGTGAGTTTTTTCAACAGCGCTTCTGGAAAATCAGAACCCGACTGCTTAGCGAGTTGAAAAATATTCTAAAACGTATGACTCAATTGGACATGTTAGCTGTTTTTGTCGAAATTTTAGCCATATGCGGTATTGTGTATATTCTTGCTTACAACACATTTGCCGGAGTTGTTACAATAGGCGGATTCGTTATGTATTTACAGGCTTTTAGAAAGGGCAATGTGTGTGTACAAGGAGCTGTAAAAAGTGTTTCGGGAATATATGAGAATAGACTATTTGTTAATAACCTGTTCGATTTTTTAGCGTTAAAACCTAAAATAGACTCTCCGGTTACTCCTGTACTTTTCCCAAAAGAGATAAAAAGCGGATTAAAATTCGAGAATGTTAGCTTCTGCTATCCGGGCAGTTCAAAAATAGTCCTTGACAAATTAAATCTGGAGCTGATACCGGGCCAGATAAATAGAGTAAAAGGAGCCAATGGAATAGGCAAAACTACAATGGTAAAACTTATTTGCAGATTATATGATTGTACCGAAGGAAAGATTACCATAGAGGGTATTGATATAAAAAAATTCAACATTAATGAACTAAGAGAAAACATATCTGTTATATTTCAAGATTTTGTGGGCTATTCCTTCACTGCAAGAGATAACATTATAACCAATAAGCCATTAAACGACAATAGACTACACGAGGCTGCTATATCTGGTCAGGCGCATACAGTTGTAACAAACCTTATAGAGGGCTATGACACCCTACTTGGTAAGACATTCGAGGGTGGTGAAGAGTTGAGCATGGGGCAATGGCAACGCATTGCACTATCTAGAGCTCTATATCGCAACACGCCTATACTTATTCTAGACGAACCTACCAGCTGGATGGATGTAGAAACCAAAGAAAAATTTAGACAACTATTGCCGGAATTGGCAAAAAAACAATTATTGCTACTTATAAGCCATGAAGAGTAATGTTTTAATAAAATTTTTTGCTACTTGTTTTCTGATTTCAGTGTCATTCAATTCAGTAACATCTCAGAATCTTTTCGGATTCACAGGTTTACTTACAACTCCTTCTGCCGAAACCCATCATGCTGGAACTTTCATAGGCGGTGCTGGATATCTTCCACAAGTTATTTTACCTCGTAAAGATATATGGAATTACAATACCGGTACTTACCACATAGACTTTTTTATGTTCAGTTTTATTGAATTGAATATGCGCATGACACTGAAACAGCGCAGTAACGGTCGGTATCAGGGTCAAGACCGCACCAGTTACGTTAAAATAAGAGTGCTTAAAGAGAGAGATTTATTGCCTGCTCTGGCTATAGGTGCCTCTGATATTGCAGGGAGCACAAACGGATGGGTCTCCTATTTTGCTGTAGCTACAAAAAAAATTCACGGTGCATGGGGATATTCCAGTCTCACTACCGGTTATTACTTTCCATTTGGAAACGAATACTATTACAAAGGTCTTTTCGGCGGTATAACTTATACCTCTCCATCTATTGAGAATATTAAATTTATTGCCGAATATGATAGCGAACGCTTTAATCTAGGTGTAAATGTTTTATTAATTAATCACATCTCTATCACAGCTGCTCTATGCAACATGGAATCGGCGTCGTTAGGCATATGTTACAAAACCACTCTAACAAGATGATAAACAGAATTTTTATCCTGACAATATCTCTCTTGTTCTGCTTTAGAGTAACTGCGCAATCAATCTATAATTGGATTGAACAGCTTAATCACATGGGAATGCGACATACTCAAGTGTTCAGCAACGATACATCAATGGTAATTATGACCGAGGCGGCACAATGGAGAGGGCCAGTAAATGGAATCGATATTATACTGCAAGAGGTGGCAGCTTTTACAGACAAAAACAGATCTGTTAATATAGTTATGCTTGACCACGGAGTTCCAAGAGTAAATATAAAAGTATCTGAATATAACAATCGGTTATTCAGCGAGGGTCTTATAGATTTCAGCCAACTTGTCAGTAATGTGTCGTTAGATATTACAGAACCGGTAAAAAAAATCAAAAGTACAACGAATTACAAAAAACACTATTTCGGTCTTACAACGCTTACTCTCTACCCAATGATACTGTTAGACAACTACACGTTTGATGTTCTTTATCACTACCAATTTTCGCTTGCCCCCACGCTACAGACAGATTTATGGAGGGGGGGATATGTTACCTTACAGTACATAGTACCTATATATGGAAACAAATTAGAAAAAGACGATGAATACCATGTGCGGCCGGGATTTATAACTTTCACTCAAGAGGGACGAATTGGAAAATACACTACTTTTCAATGGAGTACCGGTGTTTTTAACCAACAAAGATGGGGCTCCGACTTAAAGTTTGATCACTATCTAACCACTATTAATACTACCATCGGGGCCAATATTGGTTATACAGGAAAATGTATAACTTATGGAAAAGAAAAAAATCTCTCCTCTCTAAAAACAGTAACCGGTGATATTCACATAAACTCCTATTTTCCAACAATTCACTCTCAGACTAAACTTAAAATAACCAGATTTTTATCGGGTAGTATGGGAATAAGGGGTGATTTTACTCGTCATTTTGGCGAAAGATCTATTGGCGGATATATTCTTTTATCTGATAATCAACCAAATTTTGGTTTTTATTTTGCTATACCACTCAATCCCAAACGATATTTATCTAAAGGAAAATTCAGTATTAGATTGGCCGACTATTTTGACTGGTGCTACTCGTGGCTCTCTTTTGCCCGATATCCTAATTACGGAAAATTTTATGAGACACAGCCGGATGAAAATTCCTCTGCACACTATTGGGAACCTAAATTTATTAAATCATCACTGCAGAATATGACCGATGGAATAAAACATTATTATTAACTGATTTTATACTTAACAACATTATTCTCTGTTAACTATCTAGAGATATAATATTTATTTTATATCTTTGTTCCCTATTATAAAGTGTCATTCTTATCATATTCTATAATATGAGAAAAGTAAAATTTTTTACCCATTTAATAACCATATTCCTACTGAGCTTGTGGAGTATTGGCTGTATAGACAATCTTAGCGATGGAGATGATTTGCTCAATTCAAATTTTATAAATTCACCTGACTATTTTTCATATCTTTATGGAAAAACCATACGTCCCGATGGAACTCCTATAGATTCTGTAAATACAACGTTTTTATCTAAAAAAAACATTTCTGACAAAGACGGTTCTTATAAATATGAGCTTACCAACAGAGGTAATTTTGATGTCTATTTCGAAAAAGATGGTTTTTTACCTGTAGTACGCAAATTTTCCACATCAATAGGAGACTCTACAATTTATACTGTAAATGCGGTCCTCTACCCTGTTCATACAGTTATACCAAGTATGACTGAAAATATCTATGTAGTTCTTACACCCTTTACTAGTAAACAATTTAGCAACTCTAATGATTTTCTAAATGAAGTTGACTATCTGACCTATCTAGATAGTGGAAGAGTGATAGGTGGAATGTATATTCCCGCAGGAGTTATTAGTGACACTCTCCACGTAGCAACTTATATATCACTTTTCAATGTGCGTGACTCCATATTCCCCTATATCTCTTTTTATGTAAAAGAGAATTTTAGTTTTGCTAACGATGGCAAAGTAACACTCATGGCCGGTAATATTTTAAATAATAAAGGATATTTTGATGGAGTACACTTCTGTGATGGATTTGAGACTATAGATGCTAAATACGATGACTCAACCGGACTCTATACGGCTGACATTTCACACTTTAGCACATGGCACGCATATATCGGCCCTAATCATACTACTCGCATCTCTGACCCAAGTCTGATAAAGTGGGATTTTACTTGGAATCATGGTTATATATCAAGGGGATACAACAGACCTTACGGTCATGGAATGAATATTGCTCCTTATGCTTACAACGAAAGTAAGGGTTTAGAAGTTTCTAACTGTGAATCCAATATCACCTTAAATAAAAAATATTCGGTAGGAGTAGCTATGGGGTTGGGATTTGAGCAAGATGAAGGAGAAGATACAGAGTATTATGGAATTTTTAAAAGATTTATATCTGACAGGATTGGAGCTGATTTTGAAAAAAAATTGGAACATGTCCCAATGGAGATATCAGTGGCTGGCGGCTCAAAAAAAGTCTGTTTTGACAAGTGGCATTATGATTTTGGCCACTATTACGCAAAACCTGCCAATCGTTCCCGGTACGCTTTTTTTGCCTACGAATATATTGGAACTGAATTCTATAATGAGACTGTAGCGTGTGGAGATACGCCTACCCATAGTGGCGGATCAGGTTTCTGACAACAAGACTCGTTCCAATCAACAGATGAAAAAAACTATAGGGATATTTCTATTAATTTTGCTTTCTAAAAATCTTTTCTGTCAAACAGTCCCAAAGAGTGAGTTTTTGAGACCAGAAGAGCCTGAAAGACTTAACAAAACAGGGAACTATATAACAGGACAGTTTTTTGGAGCAGACTTGAGTATTTTCCAGTTTCTAGATCCAAAAGCTCCACTTATACCTCAATACTCTCTTGACATAAAGGGTGGCTACAAACTTACCCCTATATGGGGTGCAAGAGCTATAGTAGGTATAGGAGCAAATAGAACCGCATACAGCGACACCCGTTTTAACATCTCCGGAAACTACGTTGGCTGCTATTATCAAGGAGACATCTGCTTTGATTTAACGGAGGCGCTATTTTCCAATCGCAACAACAACTACAATATGATTTTGTTTGCAGGAGCGGGCTCACATTACTCTTTCGGACGAGGAGACAAGTTTTACAACAATGACTATCAGGTAAAAACAATATGGCGATATACAACTCAGCAAGCATATCAGGCCGGAATAATTAATAGTTGGTATCTAAACAAAGAACTATCATTCAATACAGAGGTACAAGCCAAAATAATCAGTAAAAGATGGCAGGGAGTGGACACAAAATATATACCTCAAATTATATCATCGTTCAAGCTGGGTATAACCTACTATTTTAGTAATAAAAAAACCGACAAAACACCTCTTCCGGAACTTTCTGATAAGATTGATTTTTCAGAAAGAGAAGAGACTATAAGAAGAAGTATTGAGTATATAACTACAAAAGGGTCAGTTTATGATGATATAGAGAAACCGGTAAATAATAAAAAATTAAGTGTAAACATCTTTTTCGACTTAAATAAAGCTATTATTTCAGATCAGGAAAAAGAAAAACTTAATAACATTGCACTCTTTTTTGACTCTAATCCCGATACCGAGATCAAGATTCTTGGATTTTCTGATATGATGACCGGTAACCATAAATATAACTTAGCTATATCTGAAAAAAGAGCTGCTGGCGTAGCTGAAATACTGGTCAGCGAATTCGGTATTCCCGTTGAAAAAATAACCTATTACGCAAAAGGAGACACTGAGCAACCTTTTACAATAAACCAACTGAATCGAGTCTGTATAATTATGGTGGAATAAGAGAGGTAATAGTAGTACTTATATCCCTTTAGAGGCTCTGAGTGAAACTGATTCAGGACCTTTTTCCATTATCCAAAAACTATCTACATATTTGCGAACTATGTCTAAATCATGCGACGACATTAGTATAGCTTTATTTTGTATAGAGGCAAGCTCCTTTAACAGCATCATAAGAGAGTGTTTACTTGGATAATCCAGAAAGGCCGAAGGTTCATCAAGTATTATTATCGACGTCTCTTGTGCAAGAGTCTTAGCTATCATAACTTTTTGCCGCTCTCCATCACTTAGCTCATTTATCTGGCGATTCATAAGTTCCAATATTCCCACTTTCTGAAAAGCCTCTATAATCACTCTATTATCATCCTGATTCAAAATACCCCAGAACCCGGTATAGGGTGTACGTCCAAAACTAACCACATCAAAAGCAGTTAAATTATTAAGTTCCCCATACTCTGTAAGCACTACACCTATAACTCTAGCTCGCTGATTTTCAGTCAAAACACCTATCGGAATAGGCTTAACATCGGTATTTCTTGAAATTAATACATCTCCCTCAATGGGAGGTAAAAAACCAGCTATTGTTCTTAATAAAGTACTCTTGCCTACTCCGTTTACCCCCACAAGACATGCAAGAGTACCCGGTTTCAATACCGCATTAATATTTCCAGCTATCACTCTCTTTCGGGAACCATTTTTTTTCCCGATTCTGTATCCTATTGAGAGTGAAGAGAGTTCAACCATTATTTTTTTTTGAGAGTTTTAGTTTCCCTGAAGTTTCGCAAAAGTAGATGGATTATTTGTTTTAAACAAACAAAAATGCGTAATTTGCGAGACCTCAGGCGCTCTATAACATACATTTGAGCTGCCATATATTAACCTAATAGAACTTTATAAAAAAAATAAATATGGGAATTGAATTAAAAAAAGGATGTGAATATGCGCTTTTAGTACCAACAAGTATGGGGCTAAGATTAACCCCTGAAAATGGACAGCCTGTAGGTAGCTCGGAGATGATGCAATTACATGTTACAAGTGCCGAGACAAATGTAGCCAGTGTATCATCTTATCTTGGGCTCAAAGTAAAGGTTCTTACCACTTTTGTAAAGGAGAGCCCATTTGCACAGCTCATAAAGAGAAACCTTAAAAGCCGAGGAATGGATTTTGAAGGAGTCGATGTACCACAAGAGGGTCCTTGGGGTTTTCGCCACCAAATCAATATTGCAGATAGCGGTTTTGGCTCAAGAGGTCCCAGAGTATGGAATGATCGTGCCGGAGAAGTGGGTAAAACGCTTAATATAAATGATTTTAACTTAGATCATATTTTTGGAGTTCAAGGAGTTCAAATAGTACATTTATCAGGACTTATATGTGCTTTAAGTCCGGAAACCGGCAAGTTTTGTCTAGAAATTGCTAGAGCTGCAAAAAAATGGGGAACACGTATCAGCTTTGACCTAAATTACAGGGCCACTTTCTGGAAAGGACGTGAAAAAGAGTTACGAGAGACATTCTCTGAAATTTGTTCTCTGGCAGATATTCTTATTGGAAACGAAGAGGATTTTCAACTGAGTCTAAACATAAAGGGACCAGAGGCCGGAGGAGTTGGTATCGGTTCAAAAATTGATGGTTTCAAAGAGATGATTAAAAACATAAAAGCTCACTATCCTAATACACAAGTGTTTGCTACGACCCTACGCGAAGTACATCATACAAACTCTCATAGTTGGGGAGCTATTGTGTATGAGCAGGGAAACTGGCATGTTGTAGAACCTCGTAAAATTCATGTTCTAGACCGTATTGGTGGAGGCGATGGTTTTGTTGGCGGTCTATTATACTCTATTCTCAGAGAGTGGGAGCCTAAAAAATGGGTCCAGTTTGCTTGGGCAAGCGGAGCTCTGGTAACCACATTAATCACTGATTATGCGCAACTTGCAGACGAGGAACAGGTGTGGAGCGTATGGCAAGGAAATGCGCGCGTAAAAAGATAATTTTTCTCAAAAACAAAATTAACAAAAAGCAATGCTCTATTTTGCGCGAGGTTCAAAAACTGACAATATTTCGGCCAGTGAAGTTAAGACCATTCTTAATAGTGTGTTTGACAAACTGGGTAGCAAAAAACGCGTTGTAGCGGTTCCTCCTGACTTTACCAGATTCAATTCTTATGCCGGCCCTATTACAGAAATGAGTTATAACTATTACGGTTCAGCTCTTACCGATATTATGCCGGCATTAGGAACACATGTTCCCATGACAAGTTCTCAAATAAAAAAAATGTTCGGTAACACCCCCGAATCATTATTCAGGATTCATGATTGGCGTAACGATGTGATAACAGTAGGTACAGTCCCCTCTGAATTTTTACAAAAAGTGTCCGAAGGCAGAGTAGACTACTCTTGGCCGGCACAGGTAAATAGGCTACTACTTGAACCCAATATAGACCTTATTCTCTCCATTGGACAGGTGGTTCCTCACGAGGTGGTAGGAATGGCTAATTATAACAAAAATATATTTGTGGGTACTGGAGGAGTAGACGGAATTAACAAGAGTCATTATCTTGGTGCCACTTACGGAATGGAAAGAATTATGGGTAGGGCCAATAGCCCGGTAAGAGAGGTTCTGGAGTATGCATCAAACCATTTTATTAAAAGCTTACCTATAGTTTACATTCAGACTGTTTTATCCAAAGGCAATGATGGTGAAATGAAACTAAGAGGTATCTACATAGGCGACGATTACGAATGTTTCAGACTAGCCTCCGAATTGGCTCTTCAGGTAAATTTTATTATGGTAGACAAACCTATTTCTAAATGTGTTGTATTCCTTGATCCTGAGGAGTTTAAAAGTACATGGTTAGGAAACAAAAGTATATATCGCACCCGTATGGCTCTAGCAGACTCAGGAGAACTAATAGTTCTCGCTCCTGCCCTAAAAGAGTTCGGCGAAGATAGCACTATAGACCATCTTATTAGAAAATATGGCTATTCCGGCACTCCAGCTATACTTAAAGCTGTGAGCGAAAATAGTGATCTGCAAGAAAATCTAAGTGCCGCTGCTCATCTTATTCACGGTTCAGACGAAGGGCGTTTTAAAGTGACATACTGTCCAGGTAAAGAGATGACAAGAGAGGAGATTGAAAGCGTATATTTCAATTGGAATAATCTTTATGAGAATCTGAAAAAATACGATCCAAATAAACTAAGCGATGGTTGGAATATTATGCCCAACGGTGAAGAGATCTATTTTATATCAAACCCCGCTTTAGGATTATGGGCATATTCTGACAGATTCAAAGATTAATACTTATAGTTATGAAGATTGTTTGTGATAACAAGATTCCATTTCTTAGAGGAGCTCTCGAACCATACGCCGATGTAGTCTATCTGCCCTTTCACAAAACCACAGCCAGTGCAGTCTGCGATGCTGATGCAATTATTACCAGAACCAGAACCATTTGCAATGAATCATTACTTAAAGATTCAAATGTTAAAATTATAGCTACCGCCACAATTGGATATGATCATATAGATACAGAGTGGTGTCAGGC
>DASRNO010000052.1:0-12680 GCA_035647375.1 Bacteroidaceae bacterium | reverse complement strand
ATATATATACAACCGGAATAAACAATCTCACTCTCATAATCCTTTGCTGTTTAAATAATTTTGAGCTTTTATAAGATCGTCCGGAGTATCAATTCCAATTGTTTCAACATCTGTTAACCCCACCTTTATTCTGTATCCTGCAGATAACCATCGTAATTGCTCCAAATTTTCCGCTATCTCCAAATCATCTTGAGATATTGATGTTATTCTATTAAGAACATCTCTCTTGTAAGCGTAAAGACCTATATGTCCTAAATAGGTGTAATTAGATGCCCACTGATCTTGGGGTATATCTCGTAAAAAAGGTATTACGCTTCTGCTAAAATAGAGGGCATTCAAATTTGAGTCAACTACAACTTTCGGTATATTCGGATTAGATAAACTCTTATAGTTTGTATTGCTGTTGAAAGGTCTAGCCAACGTAGCTATATCTGTATTAAGATCATCAAAACATCTAATGATACCCTCAAGCTGCGAAGGGTGAATAAAAGGTTCGTCGCCCTGTATGTTCACTATCACCTGTGCTTCTATGCCACATTTTTCATAAGCCTCACGGCATCTATCGGTACCACTCTTATGATTGGTTTTAGTCATAACTACCTTGCCACCAAAATTCATCACGGCCTGCATAATACGATTGTCGTCAGTTGCCACAAAAACATCTTTAAAGACTCTCTTAGCTTGCAAGTAAACATGCTCTACTACAATTTTATCTCCCAAAAGAGCCAAAGGTTTGGCTGGAAATCTGGTAGATGCGTAACGGGCAGGAATAATAGCTACAAAATCCATATCTTACTTAAAACGTCTCTATTCCGTAATGTTCTATAACTTTATCAATCTCTTCATTGCCAGAACAGGGATCATAGTTGACAGGCATATCGAATATTGCACTAGGAGAATATCCTAATCTCAAAGAGTCGTTATAAACATTGCGCAAAAAAATACCACATACAGGTAAAGCCATACGGGCACCTTGTCCAAACAACATCGAATCGAAATGTATATCACGCTCCTCTCCACCTACCCAACAGCCTGTAACCAGATTGGGAGTGAACCCTATATACCATGCATCTGAATGATTGTCTGTAGTCCCCGTTTTACCCCCTTGATCTACGCTAATATAGTTACGCATACGTGCACCTGTACCCTCATTTATTACCGCTCTCATCATATCTATCATTTTATAAGATGTCTCCTCGCTTATCACCTCATTGCTTAAGGCTGTAAAACTCTCTATAACATCACCATCGCTATCCTCTATTCTTGTAACGTAAAGAGGTCGAGTTCTAATGCCTTTGTTAATAAATGCCGTATATGCGCTAACCATTTCGGCTACAGAAACATCACAAGTACCAAGACATAGTGAAGGTACAGGCATAATAGATTGATCGCGTAATCCAAACTCGTGAAGAATATTCTTGAATTCGTAGGGGCTTAACTTACTCATAAGAAACGCTGTGATATTGTTGTTAGATTTGGAAAGACCCCATTTCAAAGTTACATACTCACCTATATTTTCGCTACCTTCATCCCTAGGACGCCATATCTGTCCTGCTTCAGTAAGTATGGTCTGAGTCTGATTAATAGTCTGATCGCACGGTGTAAAGCCGCTTTCCATAGCCAAGGAGTAGAGAAAAGGCTTAATTGTAGAACCTACTTGTCTGCGTCCCTGAGTAGCCATATCATACTGGAATTGACCAAATTCCGGACCACCTACATAAGCTTTTACATGACCCGTTATCGGCTCCATAGCTATAAAACCGGCTCTTAAATAATATTTTAAATACCTTATAGAGTCCATTGGACTCATAATTGTATCTAAATCACCCTTATAAGAGAAGAGAGTCATTTGACAGGGGGTATCGAATATTTTTCTAATATCTTGCTCACTAACACTCTTTTTTTGCAGAGAGCGATAGCGGTCAGATTGTCTCATAGCTCTAATTAAAATATTCTCAAGCTGTTCAGGAGTGATGCTGTTTGTAAAAGGAGCCGGTTTATTTTTACCCTTCTCAATAAAAAAATTAGGCTGCAGATAATCTACTACATGCTCATCAATAGCCTGTTCTGCATACTGTTGCATTCTTGAATCTATAGTAACATATATTTTCAATCCATCGGAATAGATATCGTAAGGTCTATTATCGGTATTTAAATTTTTGTTACACCATCCAAAAAGCGGATTCTCAATCCAATCTAAAGAGTCCTCGTAATACTGCTGTTCCTGCCAACCACGATAATTTTTCTTTTGAGGTTTTTTTGCTGTCATAACTGATCTAAGATATTCTCTAAAATAGGTAGCTAAACCCTGTTTATGATCAACTCTATGATAATCAATAATCAGTTCTGTAGTACGCAGTGAGTCCAACTCAATATCTGATAAATAACCTGCTTTGCCCATCTGGCCCAGCACCACATTTCTGCGTTCATGGGTAAGCTCTGCGCGACGTAATGGATTGTAGAGCGATGAGTTTTTACACATACCCACCAGCATAGCAGATTCTTGGGCGTTCAACTCCAAAGGACTCTTGCCAAAATAGGCTTTGGCAGCCGTACTTATTCCAATGGCATTATTACCAAAATCATACTTGTTCAGGTACATTACCAGTATCTCTTCTTTTGTGTAATATCGCTCAAGTCTCACCGCTATAACCCACTCTATCGGTTTTTGGAACATACGTTGAAAAGAGTTGCGTGCCACCTGTTCGGTATATAGGAGCTTAGCCAGCTGTTGTGTCAAGGTACTGCCACCACCTGCGCTTTTCTGTTGAAGAATAAGCCTTTTGACAATAGCTCTAGACAAAGCTTTAAAATCTATTCCGGAATGGTCAAGAAAACGTATATCCTCGGTAGATATAAGTGCGCGCACCAACCAAGGCGAAAGTTCATTAAAATCTACCCATACACGGTTATCTCTGGTATAAGAGAAAGTTCCCAATAACTCACCATCTGAAGAGATAATCTGAGTCGCAAATTTATCTATAGGGCTCTCTAACTCTTCGACCGATGGCATATATCCTAACCATCCTTTGGATATGGAGAAAAAAAGTAAAAAAACAAAAATTAAACCTGTGCCAAAAATGGCCCACAAACAAACCACAATTTTTGAAGCTGTTTTTTTTGTGAAATCTTTCATTATTTCCTATTTTTCTTTTTTTGGTGGGATAGACAACACAAGAGAGTAATCAAAGTAGAATATAAACGACTAGAACAATAAAGCCGCAGAACATCAAACTCCATTATACCTTTTCGTTACAAACTTACATAAAAATTTATTAGGAGGACCTTAAGAGTGAATAATTCTTTGTATTTTTGAACTTTGAAAAAAAACGCTTAAAATGAGCCAAAACAACCGCAGCCTTATAACATTAGAGGATCTCACTAAAAAAAACATTTTAGCGCTGCTTGACAATGCTACTAATTTTGAAGAGAACCCCAATCGTAAAATTCTGGACGGTAAGATTGTTGCCACTCTTTTTTTCGAACCCTCAACACGTACCAGACTCAGCTTTGAGACTGCCGCCAACCGTCTTGGAGGCAGAGTTATAGGTTTTTCAGATACCGCTACAACCAGCTCGGCAAAAGGAGAGACTCTTAAGGACACTATTCTTATGGTAAGTAATTATGCCGACATAATTATAATGCGCCACCATCTTGAGGGTGCGGCCAGATATGCCAGCGAGATTTCGCCTGTACCAATTATCAATGCCGGAGATGGAGCTAATCACCATCCTTCTCAAACACTACTTGATTTATATTCAATACGTAAAACTCAGGGGCGTCTTGACCATTTAAAAATATTTCTTGTAGGCGATCTTAAATATGGCCGTACAGTTCACTCTATGCTTGTAGCTATGAAATATTTCAATCCCGAATTTCATTTTATAGCTCCCTGTGAACTCAGTATGCCCGAGGAGTATAAAGATTACTGTCACAAATACAATATAAAATTTCAAGAACACACCGATTTTAACGAAGATATTATTGCCGATGCAGACATACTATATATGACTCGGGTGCAAAAAGAACGTTTCACTGATATTATGGAGTATGAAAGAATTAAAGACACCTACATATTGCGAAATAATATGCTACGACTCACTAAACCGGGGCTAAGAATATTACATCCGCTTCCAAGAGTAAATGAAATATCTCAGGATGTAGACTCCAATCCCAAAGCCTACTATTTTCAGCAAGCTAAAAACGGCTTATACGTAAGAGAAGCTATAATTTGCGACTCCTTAAATATTACCATATAACAGTTATGAATAATGAGTAAATCGCAACTATTGGTGGCCGCACTCGAAAACGGCACTGTTATAGATCACATACCTGCTGATAAGGTTTTTACTGTGGTCAACCTACTTGGTCTTCAGTATATGTCAACTCCTATAACTATAGGGGCCAATCTGAGAAGTAACAAAATTGGGAAAAAGGGAATTATAAAAATATCCGACAAGTTTTTCTCCGACGATGAGATTAACCGTCTCTCTTTAGTGGCACCACATATTCAGCTTAACACTATTCATAATTTTGAAGTGGTTGAAAAAAGAGAAGTAACTCTACCGGATCAGATTCACGGAATAGTAAGATGTTGCAATCCGCAATGCGTAACCAACCATGAGCCAATGTCCACTTTTTTTTATGTAACAGATAAACATAGAGTTATTCTTCGCTGCCATTACTGTAACAAAGAGATGTCAAAAGATGATATCAAGCTAATGTAATCATAGAGAATGAGAAAAATAGCGACTATAATTATCTATCTCTTTTCAATACTTACCTTGAGTGCTGTCAAACCTACTTTTTACCGTTATCCTAGAATTAATTTCGGAATAAAGGGAGGATTTGCTGCTACTAGTATGATTATGAACAAGCTATGCGTAGATGGACATCAGATTGACAATTTTCAAGTAACGTCACAAGTAGGATACTTTGCATCTATGTTCACTCGTATGAATATAGAGAAATTTTACCTCCAAACAGAACTTACTCTAAACAACAGTCGATCCTCTGTCTCGTTCGATAAAAACAGTTGGGATATAAACTCAACCGAAATAGATTTATCTTCTTTCTCTACTTCATGGAAAAGTGCCGAAATACCACTACTATTAGGTTACAATTTTATAAGAGAAGGCCCTTATAAAATGTCGGCATTTATAGGACCAAAACTTAAAATTCCTATCAAAAAAGAGTATAAAATCATTTTTAGCAACTTTTCTCAACTTGATTTAAGTGAAGATTTACGGCCTTATGTTATAGATTTAACGGTGGGTTTGGGCTGTACAATCGGAAGAGTAATTTTCGATTTTATTTATGACTTTGGCCTTATTAACATATCTAAAGGTGTAAATTACAACAATAACGATCCTGCTAAAGTTGTAGTTTTAGATCGACACACAGGAGTTCTGGCCTTCTCCTTTGGGGTGTTTTTCTAACGTAAAAAATTTTAAGTATAGAGCGTTTATTTTTACAAACATATAAATAATGAAAAAAGATCAAGAAATTTTTGATATTATAGAGTGTGAGTATCAGCGTCAATTGAAAGGTATTGAGTTAATAGCCTCAGAAAACTTTGTAAGTAACCAAGTTATGCAAGCAATGGGTTCAATTCTTACAAATAAATATGCAGAGGGTTACCCAGGTAGGCGATATTATGGTGGATGCGAGATGGTCGACAAGAGCGAGAATCTAGCCATATCCAGACTAAAACAGCTCTTCGGCGCTGAGTGGGCAAACGTTCAGCCGCACTCTGGTGCGCAGGCTAATGCCGCTGTAATGCTGTCCGTACTCAACCCGGGTGATAAATTTATGGGATTAAATCTTTCACATGGAGGTCATCTTTCTCACGGTTCAGCTGTAAATACATCAGGCATGCTATACACTCCTATTGGATACGATCTTGATCCCGCCACCGAACGGGTAGATTACAACATGATGGAGGAGCTGGCACTCAAAGAGCGTCCCAAGCTAATTATTGGAGGTGGATCTGCTTACTCGCGAGAATGGGATTATGCCAGGATGAGACAAATTGCTGACTCTGTAGGCGCTCTACTTATGATAGATATGGCACATCCTGCCGGATTAATTGCGGTCGGATTACTCGATAATCCTCTCAAACATGCACATATAGTAACATCTACAACTCACAAAACTCTTAGAGGGCCACGAGGTGGTGTTATACTATTAGGCAAAGATTTTCCTAACCCATGGAGTGTAAAAACTCCCAAAGGTGAAATAAAAATGATGTCGCAAATACTCGATTCAGCTGTTTTTCCCGGCATCCAAGGTGGTCCTTTAGAACATGTAATAGCCGCTAAGGCTGTAGCCTTTAGCGAAGCTCTTGAGCCAGAGTTTAAAGAGTATCAAATACAAGTAAAGAAAAATGCTGACATACTAGCAAAAGAGTTGATAAAAAAAGGCTTTACTATTGTGTCAGGTGGAACTGATAATCATAGTCTGTTGGTCGATTTACGCTCAAAATATCCAGAACTAACGGGCAAGGTAGCAGAAAAAGCACTTGTCGACGCCGATATCACCACCAATAAGAACATGGTTCCATTTGATTCGCGCTCAGCATTTCAGACAAGTGGACTCAGACTAGGCACTCCGGCTATCACCACAAGAGGTGCAAAAGAGGACCTTATGATTACAATTGCCAATATGATAGAGATTGTGTTAGACGCTCCTCAGAACGATTCAGTTATAAAATCCGTGAAGAAAGAGGTCAATAAAACTATGAGCAATTACCCACTATTCGCATATTAAATTTTAAGAAATAACTTTTCAGCCAATCCTATCAATGGGATTGGCTTTTTTCTTTTAAGAAAAGTTAAAGCTAATAATCAAGTTTATCTTTATATTTGTAATTGAATATGAATTAATTTTTGTTTAAAAAAAATTACATATTTACCGGAAGCGGGCAAACTCATTTTTTTAAATCATTTAAACAGTCACAATTTACGTTAATGCAACTTTTAGTATGAATCCTGTCTTAAAATGGTTCGCTCTACGAACCAACTATTGTAGAGATTTAAAGGTAGCAGCCTTACTGAATGAAAAGGGAATAAGATACTATATACCTATGAAGCACAAGCAGGTAACAAAAGCTGGTATTGTAAAACGCATACAGGTTCCGGTTATTAGAAACCTTATTTTTGTATATTCTCAATACTCCACTCTAAACAACCTTAAAAAAGAGCTTGAGAGTAGCATGCCTATAAGGATTATAATGAATAAATCTACGGGGAAACCAGCCGTAATATGTGATAAGGAGATGAATGATTTTATTCTAATTTCAGGCACTGACTGCGACGATCTTATCTATATGGATACCAGCGAAGCTAATTTAAAAGTTGGCGACAAGGTAGAGGTAATTGAGGGTATATTCAAAGGGGCCGAGGGTAAACTTGTAAGAATAAAAGGGCATAAACGAGTTCTTGTATCAATAGAGGGCGTTGTAGCTGTTGCTACAGCTTTTATTCCTGCTATGTTTCTAAAGAAAATAGAGACATAATAAAAAGAGTAAAGTGATATGACTAAAACTAACGAAAACAATTCATCAAAAAGTTTTTTATCTGTAATATCCAAAGAATTCGACAGATACCTTGCAGCTATTCTTGAAAAGGATAATTATGCCAGAGCCATAGACGAGATCTCCAAAAACGAGCAAAAAAGAGGAGCTGAATGCATTATTCAGAATCTACCTACAGAAATTCAAAATCTTATGGCCCTGATAAAATCTCCTCGTTCTCAGGCTAGGCATGATAAAATTAAACAGATTGCATTCGAAACATGGTGCTCTCCTGATGGCACCGCCAAGTATGTAATGGCCTACGATCACCTAAATGCGATACGATATGTTAACAGATATTTAGCCGAGGTAAATCGTAAACTTGAGTACGACGGCTATTTTTTTTGTGGTTTCGATTCCAGTGATATGCGACGTGCCCGAATATTCAGCAATCACAATAAACTTATAGCTTGGCCACTATTTCTAATTGACTTTTTCTGGCATAGAGTATGTTCTAAATTGATACTTACCAAAAAATTTTATTACTGGTGTACAGACAAAGTCCGAAAGGTATTCCCAAGAACCGAAGTCTTAGGACGTCTATATTATTGTGGATTTGAGTCGGTATGTGAGGGTTATATACATGATAGTTATTATGTTTTGGTACGTAAGGTACAATCGCCCCATTTAGCAGAACGTCCACGTCACGGTCTTATAATAAAACTTCCACGCATAGGTAAAAACGAAAAAATATTTCAAGTTTATAAATTTCGTACAATGTATGCATACTCTGAATATCTACAATCTTACGTATATCAGAGTAATGCTCTTGATGAAACCGGTAAATTTAAAGATGATTACCGCGTAACCGGATGGGGGCATATTTTACGAAAACTATGGATTGACGAACTTCCTATGATTTTAAACGTATTAAAAGGTGAGATGAAAATTGTAGGAGTTCGCCCATTGAGTATACAATATTTTAATCTATACTCGCACCAGATGCGTAAATATAGAACCAGATGCAAACCGGGATTATTCCCTCCCTATTACGCCGATCTACCAACTACCCTACAAGAGATTCAGGATAGCGAAAAAAAGTATCTGGACGCCTATTTTAAACATCGATTATTAACTCAATGGCGATATTTTACAAAAATTGTAAACAACATCTTCATAAAACGGGTTCATTCAAAATAATTTATGGAAATAACACAAGCACTTAAAGAAAGAATACTCATACTCGACGGAGGTATGGGAACATGTATTCAAGAACTTGACATTCAATACGATGGCAATACAGACATGTTAACTCTAACTATGCCTGATGCTATTAAATCTATTCATACGGCATATATAAAAGCGGGATCTGACATTATCGAAACTTGTACTTTTGGTGCCAACTCCGTATCACAAGAGGGTTACGGATGTGCCGACAAAGTATACGATATGAATTTAGCAGGAGCTAAAATTGCTCGTCAAGCTGCACAAGAGTATCGGGGAAAAAATATATGGGTAATGGGAAGCATGGGGCCCACAGCCAAATCACTCACCATAATCGAAATGATGATGGATCCTACAGAAACATTAACTTTCGAATTGTTAACCAATAGCTATCGTACTCAAGCCGAAGGGCTTATAGATGGTGGTGTTGACGGATTCTTGGTTGAGACGGTAAACGATGCCCGTAATGCTCTGGCAGCTCTAACTGCCATTAGCCAGACTCAAAAGAGTAAAGGAACAGATCTTCCGGTAATGCTTTCAGCCACCGTAATGAACAATAGCGGCTGCTTGATGACCGGTTGTACTCTGCCGGAGCTTTTCGAAACTCTTAGCAGTTTCTCTCTGCTCAGCGCCGGAGTAAACTGTTCGTTTGGAGCGAAAGAACTCTACCCTTTTATAAAAGAGATATCCAACAAAGTTAAGTGTGCCGTTAGTATTTATCCCAACGCCGGCCTACCCACTGCTAACGGTTACGAAGAAAAACCGGCTGATACGGCAAAAGAATTGTTAAAAATGGCTCAAGACAGACTAATAAACATTGCTGGAGGTTGTTGTGGAACCACACCGGCACATATAGAAGAGATAGCAAACAGATTAAGAGGCATCAAACCTAGAGAGTTTTAGATCAAAATGAAAATTGTAACTGTAATTGGAGCAAGACCTCAGTTTATAAAGGCAGCAGTAGTAAGTAGAGCCATTTCCAAGCTCAATATAGAGCGTAAAAAGGAGAATTTAAAGCTATTAGACGAGGTCATTGTGCACACCGGCCAACATTACGATAAAAATATGTCTGATATATTCTTCACCGAAATGAAGATTCCTAAACCCACTTATAACCTTGGTGTTAACAATCTATCACATGGTGCTATGACCGGGCAGATGTTGGAAAAGATAGAGTTGGTGCTAATAGAACAAAAACCGGATCTGATGCTGGTATATGGAGACACCGATTCTACACTTGCCGGAGCATTGGCCGCCGTAAAACTTAATATACCCATAGCTCATGTAGAAGCCGGACTGCGTTCCTATAATATGTTTATGCCCGAAGAGGTGAACCGCATTCTAACTGATCGTATAGCTACACTACTTTTCTGCCCCACTGAACAAGCCGTAAAAAACCTGATGAACGAGGATTTGACAAAATATGTACTAAATTGTGGCGATGTTATGCAAGACGCTGCCATTTTTTATGCGAATAGAGCCACTCCTCCACCAGGATGCTTTGACATAGGTCTATTTACGCTCTGTACAATCCATAGGGCCGAAAATACCGATAATCCCGAAAGAATTTCCGGCATATTCCGAGCTCTTGAAGAGATAGCCTTGGAGAGACAAATAGTTTTACCTCTGCATCCCCGTACGCTATCAAAGCTTATCAATATGGATTACGATATAGATAACAGTAAAATTCATATTATTAAGCCAGTAGGCTATCTGGAGATGCAATGGCTATTGCTTAACTGTAATTTGGTGATGACCGACAGCGGAGGAGTTCAAAAAGAGGCCTATTTTAGTAAAAAACCATGCCTGACTCTACGTAATGAGACTGAATGGACCGAACTTGTTGAACAGGGCTACAACAAGCTGGTAGGATTCGTTACCAACGATATTATGGAAGGATACAGAGCGATAACCAAAAACAATCCTAAATTTGACAAAAAACTATACGGCAGCGGTAATGCAGGAAATTTAATCGCAAAAACTATTGTAAAATATCTCGAAAATGCAAAAAATAAACTTTTCAATAATAATTCCACTACACAACAAAGCTAAATATGTGGCGAACTCCATTAATAGCGTTATGTCTCAAACTTATAGCAATTGGGAATTGATAATCATTAACGACGGAAGCACCGACGACTCTCTTCAGGTAGCCAAAAATTCCATTAAAAATGTAGAGAGATCCATTTCGCAAAAAATCAAAATAATTTCACAATTGAATTCAGGAGTAGGTCAAGCAAGAAATAATGGAGTTAATAAGTCTAAAGGAGATTATATCTGCTTTCTTGATGCAGATGATTGGTGGGAGCCATCGTTTTTAGAAGAGATAGCTCAGTTAATAACAGCCTATCCCGAAGCGGGAATATATGGAACAAGTTATTATATAGTAAAAAACGGTAAAAAAAATATTGCTCCTATTTCCCTTGATAAAAATTTTACTAAAGGATTCATAGATTATATAGAGGTCTACTCACGGAATCTATGTATGCCTCTATTTACAGGCGCAGTATGTATTCCTGGAAAGGTGTTTACAGATATGGGAGGTTTCAAACCGCACTTAAAATTGGGCGAAGATTTTGATTTGTGGTTAAGAATAGCTTTAAAGTATCAAGTAGCTTTTGTGAACAAGCCACTCGTTTGTTACAATCAAGATGTAGAACTATCAGGAAGAGCTGTAGGTCATTTGTATAGACCTGAACAAACTGAATTTTATTACTACTCTGAATATGAGGCCGGCAACTCTGAAAACAAAACTCTTAAACAGTTGCTCGACAACAAAAGAACATACAGCCTGTTCTATTATTTTATCAACTTGCGTTACCGTAACTGGGCAAAACAAGAACTGAGTAAAGTTGACTGGACAAAACAGCCTATCAGCGTATATCGTCAATATTATTCTCCTCTCTACATGTTTATTAAATTTGCAAAGATTAAACTATACAGATTATTTTAAATGAGTATAAATAAGAAACTAAGAATAGCTTATCTTCTCGGATCTCTTAACCGAGGAGGAACAGAGACATTGATGCTTGATGTTTTTAAGTATCAAAAAAATGTAGATTACAATTTTATTGGTGTCTATAGAAAAGATGGGACATACGAAGAGGAGTTTCTGGCTACAAACCACAATATATTCAAAATTGGACCAAGTTCTATTTTTGATATAAGCTATATTTTTAAATTGAGAAGACTTTTAAAAAAAGAAAAAATCGATATAGTGCATGCTCAGCAGTGTATCGATGCGGTTTTCGCCCTATTTGCCACATTGGGTAGCAAAATAAAAGTTATACAAACTTTTCATGGTTTCGATTATAACTGCAAATTAATACATAGAATTCTTATTAGATACAGCATTACCAGAACCAATGCCAATTGTTTTGTCTCGGAAACCCAACGCCAATATTATATAGATAAATATCGTCTTAAAAATTCCAAACAAAATGTTGTCTATAATGGTGTAAGTTTTCACAAACTAGACAGGGTGGAACAGGTCTATTCTATCATTCCAAACAAGATAGATGGAGAATATATTTTGGGCAGTGTGGGTAACTTTGTGGCAGTGAGAGAACAAATTGTAATTTGTCGTTTTCTAAAATTGCTAAAAGAACAAAATATTCCATTCCAATTTGTATTTGCCGGAATGCGGTGTGAATCGGAGAGTTGGAGGTACGATGAGTGTGTAGATTATTGCCGTAAAAACAATCTGCTTGATAATGTCCATTTTCCGGGATCAATAAAAGATATTCCTAACATGCTTAAACAACTTGATGCATTCATTTATGCATCAAATCACGATACCTTTGGAATAGCAGTAGTCGAAGCTATTGCGTCCGGAGTGCCTGTTTTTGTGAATGACTGGCAAACTATGAGAGAGATAACTAACAACGGAGTATGGGCCACAATATACAAAACTGGCAATGAACAAGATTTGCTCGAACAGTTC
>DASRNO010000051.1:0-33173 GCA_035647375.1 Bacteroidaceae bacterium | reverse complement strand
ATATTAAAAACTATAAAAAAATCTGTTTTTGAATAAAAAACTAAAGAACATAGCCAATATGAGCTAATTTATTATGAATTGTTGAAAATAGACTGAAAATAATTTCATTTTTCTTGTATAATATAATTCTTAATGTTTATCTTTGTGCTCTAATTTAAATAATCATTCATCAATGAGTTTTAACCAACAGCAAAGTATTATAATTTCTCTTATTGATATTCTAATTCTAAAAGGATTAGAAAGGTGAGAGGATTGCACTTTGTAACAGGTTGATTATATAAATTCCAAAATAAAAGCAAAAGCCCTTCTCACCAGTAATGAGAGGGGCTTTTTAAATGAGTATAGAGAATATTAAAAACAAATAAACTAATTTCGCATTATGAATAACAGATTGTATTTTTTTGATACAACCCTGAGAGACGGGGAGCAGGTTCCTGGCTGTCAGTTGAACACTGTAGAAAAGATTCAGGTTGCAAAGGCTCTTGAGGAGTTAGGGGTTGATATTATAGAGGCGGGATTTCCTGTTTCAAGCCCTGGCGATTTTAATAGTGTAACGGGAATATCTAAGGCTGTTACTTGGCCTGTTATATGTGCTCTGACACGGGCTGTAGAGAAAGATATAGATGTTGCGGCCGAAGCTCTTAAATTTGCCAAACGTAAACGAATCCACACCGGTATTGGTACTTCTGACTATCATATTAAATATAAATTCAACTCTAATAGAGAAGAGATTTTACAAAGAGCTATAGCAGCTACAAAATATGCTAAGAAATATGTTGAAGATGTGGAATTCTATTGCGAGGATGCCGGACGTACCGATAATGAATATCTGGCCCGAGTGGTAGAGGCAGTTATTAAAGCCGGAGCTACTGTAGTAAATATTCCTGACACAACGGGATATTGCCTGCCCAACGAGTTTGGAGACAAGATTAAATATCTGATGGAAAATGTGAATGGAATAGATAAGGCTATTATTTCTACCCATTGTCACAATGATTTGGGAATGGCTACAGCCAATACTGTACAGGGCGTACTTAATGGTGCACGTCAGGTAGAGGTTACCATAAACGGTATAGGCGAGAGAGCAGGAAATACATCGCTCGAAGAGATTGCCATGATTTTTAAAAGTCATAAAGAGTGTGGTATCGAAACTAATATTAACACTACAAAAATTTATCAGACCAGCCGTTTGGTATCGAGTTTGATGAATATGCCGGTACAACCTAATAAGGCTATTGTTGGTAGAAATGCTTTTGCCCACTCATCGGGAATTCATCAGGACGGAGTTTTGAAAAATCGCGAGAGTTACGAGATTATTGATCCTAAGGATGTGGGAATTGATGATAATGCTATTGTTCTTACAGCCCGTAGCGGAAGAGCTGCATTAAAACACCGTCTCTGCAATCTTGGTGTAAATTTGGAATTGGAGGCACTGGATAAGGTTTATGCCGAATTTTTAAAACTTGCCGACCATAAAAAAGATATTAACGATGATGATATTCTTATGTTGGTTGGAAAAGATCATCAAGATAAAAACAGAATTAAACTGGATTATCTACAGGTAGTATCGGGTGTGGGAGTTGAAGCTGTTGCCAGTGTTAGATTACTTATAGCCGGTGAATCGTTCGAGGCGGCGGCGTCAGGAAATGGGCCTGTAGATGCAGCTATAAAAGCTGTTAAAGCTATTATTCACCGAACCATGACTATCCAAGAGTTCTTGATTCAGGCTATTAATAGGGGTAGTGACGATATGGGTAAAGTTCATATGCAGGTTGAACACGATGAAGTTCTATATTACGGATTCGCTGCGAATACCGATATTGTGGCAGCTTCGGTTGAGGCTTTTATTGATGCTATTAACAAATTTGTAAAATAAATATATTATTGTTTTTATGGGTAAGACACTGTTTGAGAAAATTTGGGAAAAACATGTGGTAGACACCTTGCCTGACGGTACTTCACAGTTATATATAGACCGTCTGTACTGTCACGAGGTTACTAGTCCACAGGCTTTTGATGGCCTGCGTGATAGAGGTTTGAAACCTTTCAGACCGGAAAGGGTGATATGTATGCCGGATCATAATATTCCTACTGTGAATCAGAATAAACCGATAGAGGATCCTGTATCAAGGAATCAGGTTGAAACTCTGGAGCGGAATGCTAAAGAGTTTGCATTAACCTACTATGGTATGACCCATCCTAAGAATGGTATTATTCATGTTGTAGGTCCTGAGAATGGACTTACTCTACCGGGAATGACGGTTGTATGTGGCGACTCGCACACATCTACTCACGGTGCAATGGGATGTGTAGCTTTTGGCATAGGTACCAGTGAGGTTGAGATGACTTTAGCCACTCAATGTTTAATGCAGCGTAAACCAAAAACAATGCGTATTACTATTGATGGAAAAGTTGGTAAAGGAGTTACGGCAAAAGATATAGCTCTTTATATAATCAGCAAGATGACAACCGGTGGTGCTACAGGATATTTTGTGGAATATGCGGGTCAAGCTATAAGAGATGCCTCTATGGAAGAGAGATTGACTATCTGTAATCTCTCTATAGAGATGGGTGCCAGGGGGGGGATGATAGCTCCCGACAAGGTTACTTTTGACTATCTGGAAGGATTGGAGTTTGCACCTAAAGGTGTTGAAAAAGAGAAGACACTTAAATGGTGGAAAGAGTTATACAGCGACGATGATGCTGTTTTTGACAAAGAGGTCCTCTTTGATGCGGCCGATATTGAACCATGGATAACGTACGGAACTAATCCTGGTATGGGAATGGGAATAAACCATAATATACCCGAATTAGACTCTATACCTGAAGCCGGACGTGAATCTTTTAAGAAATCTTTGGATTATATGGGATTCAAGGCTGGAGAAAAAATTGTAGGAAAGGCAGTTGACTATGTGTTTCTGGGTAGTTGTACCAATGGAAGAATAGAAGATTTCCGCACTTTTGCTAATATGGTAAAAGGTAGAAAAAAAGCAGAAAATATAACAGCATGGCTTGTTCCGGGTAGTTGGAAGGTGCTTAACCAAATAGAGGCAGAGGGTATTGACAAAACACTTCGCAAAGCCGGTTTTGAACTAAGACAACCGGGATGTTCAGCATGCCTGGCAATGAACGACGATAAGATTCCTGCCGGAAAATATGCTGTATCAACATCAAACCGTAATTTTGAGGGGCGCCAAGGACCAGGATCAAGAACTATTTTGGCTGGCCCTATGGTAGCTGCAGCAGCTGCAATTAGTGGCGTTCTTACAGATCCCAGAGATTTTTTATGACTATAATATGCATAATTAATAAAATAATGAAAGAAAAAATTGATATAATAACATCTACTTGTATTCCACTTCCTCTGGAAAACATTGATACTGACCAGATTATTCCGGCTAGGTTTTTAAAAGCCACTACCAGAAAGGGTTTTGGTGAAAATCTATTTCGCGACTGGCGATATGATAAAAATGGTAATCCTAATTACGATTTTGTGCTTAATAGCAATATTTATAGTGGTAAAATTTTAGTGGCAGGGAAAAATTTCGGTAGCGGCAGTAGTCGGGAGCATGCGGCTTGGGCTATAGAAGACTACGGATTTAAGGTGATTATAAGTAGTTTTTTTGCTGATATATTTAAGAATAACGCTATGAATAACGGGTTACTTCCGGTGGTTGTAACTCCTCAATTTCTTACTACACTGTTCGCAACTATTAAAGAAAATCCTAAAGCAACGGTAACTATAAATTTACCTATGCAAAGTGTAAAAAATGATGCTACGGGTATTGAAGAGAGATTTGAGATAAATGAATATAAGAAAAACTGTCTAATAAATGGCCTTGATGACATTGACTATTTACTTGACAACAAAGATAAGATAGAGAGATTCGAGAATAACAGACTTAAAGAGATGATAAAAATATGATGATTGAGATACTTGATACAACTCTTCGTGATGGTGAACAGACTTCAGGTGTATCGTTCTCATCGCAAGAGAAACTGGAGATAGCGCAGGCGCTACTTAACGATATGATGGTAGATCGTATTGAAGTAGCATCGGCACTGGTTTCGGAAGGTGAGATGGTAACCGTACGCCGAATATCTGAATGGGCTACGAGAGTTGGAAAATTAGATCGGCTTGAAGTTTTGGGGTTTGTAGACGGAGAACGATCGCTTAACTGGATAGAAAAATCGGGTTGCCGCGTGGTAAATTTGCTTTGTAAAGGAAGCCTAAAACATGTAACCGATCAACTGAGAAAGAGCCCGGAACAACATTTTGCAGATATAACCGACGTTGTAAACAGAGCTATAGAGAGGGATTTTCAGGTAAATGTATATCTTGAAGACTGGAGTAATGGCGTTATAGAATCGCCCGATTATCTGTTTCAAATGATGGATGCACTAAAACTGTTGCCTATTAAACGTATAATGTTACCTGATACACTAGGAGTTCTTAATCCTGAATCGACCTACAAATATTGTAAGCTTATGATTGATCGTTATCCGGAACTTAAATTTGATTTTCATGCTCATAACGACTATGATTTAGCTATAGCAAATGTACTCAGTGCTGTAAAAGCAGGTATACAAGGAATTCATACCACGGTGAACGGTCTTGGTGAGAGAGCCGGAAATGCTATTCTGAGCAGTGTGTTGGCAGTACTTAAAGATCATCTGGCAGTGGATACTCATCTTAATGAGCGTAAAATTATGTCGGTAAGTCGTTTGGTAGAGATCAGTAGCGGAGTTAGAATTCCACAAAATAAGCCTATTGTGGGCGAGTATGTCTTTACTCAATGTGCAGGAATTCATGCCGACGGCGACAGTAAAAACAATCTATACTGCAATCCTTTGCTTCCAGAACGTTTTGGAAGGGTACGCGAGTATGCGCTAGGTAAAAACAGCGGTAAAGCAAACATCCAGTTGAATCTTGAAGCTATGGGTATTGAGCTAGACGAGGAGTCTATGCGCAAGGTTACGCAGAGAATTACAGAACTTGGCGACAAGAAGGAGCAGGTAACTCAAGAGGATTTACCCTATATAATAAGTGATGTACTTCATCATGACACACTGGATGAGCAGAAAATACGTCTGTTAAACTATTCTATGAGTCTGGCACAAGGCTTGAAACCGCAAGCAGCTCTTAAAATAGAGATAAATGGTACAGCTTATGAAAATTCAGCAAGCGGCGACGGCCAATATGATGCTTTTGTAAAAGCTTTACGCAAAATTTATACCGATCTAGGAAAACCATTTCCTATGCTTACAAACTATTATGTATCAATTCCTCCCGGAGGACGTACCGACGCCCTTGTGCAGACTATTATAAGTTGGAATTTTGCAGGTTTAGATTTTAAAACAAGAGGACTTGACGCTGACCAGATTGAAGCAGCCATAAAGGCTACAATGAAAATGTTAAACAAAATAGAGACAATATAGTTATGAGACTTAACGTGGCAGTATTACCGGGTGATGGTATTGGACCGGAGATTGTAGAGCAGGGTGTAAAAGTTCTAAAAGCTGTGTGTGAAAAATTCAAACATGAGCTTGTTTACGAGTATGGAATTTGTGGTGCAAAAGCAATTGACAAGAGTGGTAACCCCTATCCTGATATTACTCATGAACTATGTATGCAGAGCCAAGCGGTACTGTTTGGTGCTGTAGGCGACCCCAAATATGACAATAACCCCAATGCTAAGGTGCGTCCCGAACAGGGGTTACTGGCTATGAGAAAGAGGCTGGGTCTGTATGCCAATATACGTCCGGTTAACACCTTTAAAAGCCTGATTGACAAATCGCCACTTAAACGTGATCTTATAGAAGGTGCCGATTTTATCTGTATCAGAGAGCTTACCGGAGGTCTCTATTTTGGACGTCCGCAGGGGCGTAGTGAGGACGGAAATACCGCTTACGATACTTGTGTATACTCAAGGATAGAGATAGAGCGTATTCTTAAGTTAGCCTATAAATATGCTGCAAAACGCAGAAAAAAGGTGACGGTGGTTGATAAAGCTAATGTTCTTGCCACATCGCGCTTGTGGAGAGAGGTGGCTAAATCTATGGCTGAAGAATATCCTGAAATTGAGACAGAATTTATGTTCGTTGACAATGCAGCCATGCGTATTATTCAGTGGCCAAAAAGCTTCGATGTATTGGTTACAGAAAATATGTTCGGAGATATTCTTACCGACGAAGCATCGGTAATTACCGGCTCTATGGGAATGTTACCTTCGGCCTCTATAGGTGAGTATACATCTGTATTTGAGCCTATTCATGGCTCATGGCCTCAGGCTGCAGGAAAAAACATAGCGAACCCACTTGCTACTATTCTAAGCGTAGCATTAATGTTGGAAACAGCCTTCAATCTAAAAGAAGAGGGAGCTCTGGTTAGAAAAGCTGTAGAGATCTCAATGGAGCAGGGGATAGTAACGGCTGATATAGCAGCAGACGGAAACTCTTACGGAACAGACAAGGTAGGCGACTGGATATCTGATTATATTTTATTTAATTAGTATCTTTACGGTTATAAAACAAATAATCGTATATGCGCCAAACGTCAGAAAAGGGCAAGTCTAAGCGTTACTTAACTGATAATATAAAAAGCTTTGAGGTTCTTCAAGAGACAACTCTATTACCGTTTCTATTTGAGACTCTAGTAACAAAATCAAAAACCAAGATAAAATCATTGCTTAGGTATAAACATATAGCCCTAAAAGGAAAAGTGGTTACTCAGTTTAATACTCCGCTATTGCCTGGAGATTTGATAGAGGTGAACTTTGGCCGCTCTTTTTACGAATTTAAACATCCTCTTGTACGAATTTTATATGAAGACGAATGGATTGTGGTTATAGAAAAAGCCTCCGGCCTACTCTCTGTTGCTAATGAGTTTGATAAGAAAAAAAATGCCAGACATATTATTACCGAATATGTTAGACAAGAGGATCCTGATGCAAATGTTTATGTGTGCCATAGGCTAGACCAATACACTTCGGGTATTCTATTACTCTCTAAAAACCGTGAGGTGATGATGGAGATGCGTAAAAATTGGGATTTTTACGTCAAAGAGCGCAAATATATGTGTGTTACCGAAAATATTCCTTCAAGAGAGGAGGATGAAATTCGCAGTTATCTAAGAGAAAATGATTTCTATCAGATGCAACCTACTTCAAATCAGGAAGAGGGACAACTTGCTATTACTCGTTACAAGGTTTTACAAACAAAGGGAAGATTCGCTCTTGTAGATGTAGAGATTTTTACCGGTAAAAAAAATCAAATAAGAGTACACATGGCCCAAATAGGATGTCCTATAGCTGGCGATTCTAAATATGGAGCAGAGACTAATCCCATAAGGAGACTTATGTTACACAATTATCGTTTATCTTTTATTCATCCTATTAGCGGTGAGTTAATAAGACTCTCCTTAACAGTACCAAGAAATTTTCTTGTTATTACCAACTCCAAAGGGCTCAAGATGCTATAAACTTCTTAAATCGACCATAATTTTTATTATTATGGTTTGTAAAGCTAAGTTTCTATTTTAACCACTTATCAAGCCAGTAAAAAAATTCTCTTTGCCATTGTATAGCATTCTGAGGTCTTAACACCCAGTGATTCTCGTCGGGAAAGAGAAGTAGTCGCGCCGGAATCCCACGCAATATTGCAGCATTAAATGCTGCAATGCCTTGTGAATAGAGTACCCTATAATCCTTTTCGCCATGAATAGAGAGTATAGGTGTATCCCATTTATCTATAAAAAGATGAGGAGAATTAGAATAAACAGATTTTGAAAGTAACGTCTGTTCCCAATAAGCTCCTTTAAAATCCCAATTGGCAAACCACATCTCGTCTGTTTCAAGATATTGCTGTTCCATATTGAATATACCATCGTGAGCAATAAAAACCTTGAAGCGTTTCTTATGATGACCTGCCATCCAATATACAGTATACCCACCAAAACTTGCTCCAACACATCCCAATCTCTCTCTATCTATATATGGCTCAAGACTCAGTGTATCAATTGCTGTAAATAGATCCGTCATACATTGACCGCCATAATCACCACTAATCTGTTCATTCCATTCCGGGCCAAATCCAGGTACTCCACGTCTATTGGGAGCTACTACTATATAACCATTGGCTGCCATGAGTTGAAAATTCCATCTATAACTCCAAAACTGCGAAACTGTACTTTGAGGTCCCCCTTGACAATAGAGGAGCGCTGGGTATTTTCTATTCGGATCAAAACCGGGAGGATAGATAATCCATGTTAACATCTGTTTACCATCGGTTGTCTCAATCCACCTCTGTTCAACCTGGCCAGTTTTAATATGGCCCATTATATCAATGTTTTGTTCTGTAAGGCGAGTCACTTTGCCAATGGTAGGGTCTATGGAAAAGATCTCTGCTGGCTCACTCATAGATTCTCTTTTTGCTATTAAGGTTTCATTGGATATTTGAATATCTGTATAATTGTAACATCCGCTCTCAACTGTAGTAATATTACCCTTTAAATCTGTACTATATAGAGAGAGTACTCCACCGCTGTTTCCTATAAAAAAGATTTTTTCGCCTTTTTTATCCCAGACAAAGCTCTCAACGTTATTGTTAAAACTTTCAGTTACGTACTTTTTTTCTCCGGTTATGGTGTTAAAGAGAATAATTCTTCTTAGATCACTTTCATAACCATCGCGCTCCATACTGATCCATGCTATTTTACTACCATCCGGAGAGTATTGAGGGTCTAGGTCATAGCCATCGGCTATGGAATTTTCTCTCTTGCATATATTGGTTATCAAACCATCAGATATGTTGTAGGTATAGATATCGGAGTCTGTACTTTTAGAGTATTCTAAACCTTGCTTTTTTTTACATACAAAGGCTATCTGATCCGAGCCGGGCGACCAAGCCAGCTGTTCAATATTACCAAAAGGACGCATAGGGCATTCAAAAGGCTCTTTATCTAATATATCTATCATGTTATTTGAGATCTTACTACCATTATAGTTGGCTATAAAAGGGTGGGGAAGTTCTGTTTTCCAGCTATCCCAGTGCCGATACATAAGATCTGTGGCTACCATTCCCGTAGACTTAGGTAGATCTTTGGGTCTTGTTGGTAATAGCTTGTTAGCAACAGTCAAAATTACTATCACTCTCTTATCGTCTGGAGCAAAGAGAAAGCCCTCTATCGGTTTTTTACAATTTGAGAGTTGTTTCCTATTTTTTCCATCAGGATTCATAGCCCATATCTGATTAACTCCTGAACGGTTACTAATAAAGGCTATTCTGGAGCCGTTATCTATCCATGCAGGATAATATTCATTAAATTTTGAACATGTAAGTAGCTTTTTTTCTGTTCCATCCGAATTCATAATATATATTACATGGTGGCTAGAATTCTCTTTTATATTATAATTTGTAGCACTATAAGATATCTTTTTACCATCGGGAGAGACTGCAACACTTTTAATACGTTCCATAGCCCATAACGACTCGGGGGTAAGATAGGTGTCATGCCGGTTTAGGTTATCTGAATCTATTTTCATATTGTTATTATTGTTGTTATAGTTGTTATAGTAAAAAAGAAAGAAAGAGAGGGTTAGTATCAGAGTAATAGTCAATATAAGAGGATATTTAGATATAGTGAACTTTTTCATCGCTTTTTAAGATGTTTTTAAGTGTGCTAAATTAATTAATTATGCTGACTTTCCTATATTTGCGTTTATTAAAGAAGATTATGAGAATATTTGCATCAATTTTTTTAATGATAACCGGGATTCCGGTTATAGCCCAGATTCAGAATCCGATAAGTGTGAGTAGCTCTATAGAGATGATAGGACAAGATACTGCCATAATCAATTTTGATGTTGAGATAGCACAAGGCTGGCATGTCTACTCTACCAATATGCCCAAAGGGGGGCCTATTGAGGCTTTTATTAAAATAGATACTATAGCAGGCTCTAGACTTGACTCTGTTTTAACAGTATCAGGTAAAGAAGTTGAGAGTTACGACAATGTTTTCAATATGGTAGTAAGATATTTTGAGAATAGGGCTACTTTTTCACAACGTATTATAATATCCAACCCCGATTTTTATATAGAGGGAGTATTTACATACGGAGCATGCGACAATAAGAGTTGTTTGCCTCCTCAGAGAGTGGAGTTCGAATATAGTGGTTCGGAAAAGAGTGTATTAAACTCTCAACATGATGCAGAGCTATGGATGATTGAAGGGTATGATGAAACGCTTTGGAATCCTGTTTTTAAGCAGATTAGATTTTTTGACAACGTAGCACCAGAAATGAAAAGAGGATGGACAGGCTTGTTAATTGCCGGATTTTTGGGTGGCCTATTGGCACTACTTACTCCTTGTGTCTGGCCCATTATTCCTATGACTGTAAGTTTTTTTCTTAAACGCTCTAACAATCGTAGAATGGGTGTGCGTAATGCAATACTATACGGCTGCTCTATTGTAGTTATATATGTAACGGTAGGGCTGGCTGTAACATTAATATTTGGAGCTAGTGCATTAAATGCTCTCTCTACCCACGCTATACCCAATTTGATTTTTTTTCTGTTACTGATTATTTTTGCATTGTCATTTTTCGGATTATTTGATATTACTCTACCCTCTAATTGGAGTACCGGTATTGATAGAAAAGCCGGACTTTCAAGTGGAATTTGGGGTATATTTCTTATGGCTCTAACCCTTACAGTGGTCTCTTTTTCGTGTACCGGTCCTATAATAGGTTTTTTACTGGTGGAGGCTGCCACGAATAGTGGGTTAATGGCTCCGGCAATAGGTATGTTCGGTTTTGCCATAGCTTTAGCTCTACCTTTTACTCTTTTTGCCCTGTTTCCGCAATGGCTTGACTCTATTCCCAAATCAGGCGGTTGGATGGAAAAGGTCAAAGTTACTCTGGGATTTATTGAATTGGGCTTTGCGCTTAAGTTTTTTTCGGTAGCCGATATGGCTTACGGATGGGGATTATTACCCAGAGAACTATTTCTATTTTTGTGGATTCTCTTATCGTTGCTCTGCGGATTATATCTATTTAATATATTCAGATTTAACAAAAAGAGCGAAAAAAGCCGAATTACTGTATGGAGTGTCATTCCGGCTTTGGCCTGCTTCTCTTTTGCTATATATCTGATTCCTGGATTAAAAGGAGCTCCTCTTAAAGCTATCAGTGCTTTTACTCCACCTATGAGTGCCACTATTTTCAGTGAAAACTTTGACTATCTAGAGCCTGATTTTGTAGATTTTGAAGAGGGGATGCGTTTCTCTGCTAAAGTGGGTAAGCCGGCTATTGTTAATTTTACCGGATATGGATGTGTAAACTGTCGTAAGATGGAGGAGTCTGTATGGGCGCACAACAGAGTAAGGCAAATACTAGAAAACGATTTTGTTGTAATAACTCTTCATGTAGACGATAAAACACCACTTGAAAATATCCTAAAACTGAACGAGAATGGTACATATACAAGATTGAGAACGATAGGTGATAAATGGAGTTTTTTGCAACGCCATAAATTTGGTGCTAATGCTCAACCATTTTATATTATTTTAGATAACAATGCCAATCCTTTAGGCGGATCTTACTCTTTCAACACCGACGTAGAGCTCTATTTGGCTTTTTTGCAGAGAGGAATGGCGGCATATAATAATAATAAATTTTCAAATTAATAACATGATGAAAACAGATTTATTTAATAAAATATATACAACGCTATTTTTGATGTTGTTAATTACTCTGCCTCTATTTGCAGACAACTATACCAACAATGCTCTTATTCCCATTGATCCGGAAGTGAGAATTGGCAGATTGGAAAATGGTATTACATACTACATAAGGCATAATAAAAAACCTGAAAATCAGGTCTGTTTTTATATCGCTCAGAAAGTGGGTTCTATTCTTGAAGAGAATAATCAGAGGGGATTAGCACATTTTCTAGAACATATGTGTTTTAACGGCACAAAAAATTTTCCGGGTAATAGTTTAATAAAATATTTGGAGAGTATAGGGGTTAAATTCGGAGCTAATCTGAATGCTTACACCTCTATTGACGAGACTGTTTATAATATAGACAATGTGCCTGTCAACGTACCCGGGGCAATAGATTCATGCCTTGTAATTTTATGCGACTGGGCCGATGGCCTTCTGCTTGACGGAGATGAAATAGAGAGTGAAAGAGGTGTTATAAGAGAGGAGTGGCGAACTCGTCAAAAGTCCTCAAATAGGATGATAGAGAGAGTGCTTCCTGAGATATTTGGTGATAATAGATATGGACACAGGTTGCCAATAGGGCTTATAGAGGTTATTGACAGTTTTCCACATCAAGCGTTGCGCGACTATTACGAAAAGTGGTACCGGCCCGATTTACAGGGTATTGTTATTGTGGGAGATATAGATGTAGATATAATAGAGCGCAAAGTAATAGATCTATTTAAAGGAATTTTAATGCCTGAAAATGTTGCTGAAAGGGTCTATTACGAGATTGAAGATAATGATGAGCCTATTGTATCTGTTCAGAGAGATAAAGAGATGGATGTGGTTACTTTAATGTTACTGAATAAACATAATGTTCGCTTGCCACAAGAGAAAGAGGATATGGATTATTTTGTTCACCAATATGCTCTATCAATTATTAACTCTATGTTTAGCATGCGTTTTGCAGAGATTCTGCAAAAGCCGGATGCTCCTTTTATTTCAGCCGATGCTTTTGACGACATTTACTTTGTGGCAAAAACCAAGGGGGCTTTTACGGGCTATGCCAACTTAAAAGAGGAGAGTATAGAGGAGGGTGTTAAGCAGTTGTTTTATGAGATAATGAGAGCCAAACGCCACGGTTTTACCGAATCAGAATATAAGAGAGCTAGAGCCAATTATATCAGAATGGTAGAGAGTGAATATAACGAGAGGCACAATACTCAGAGTGCAATACTTGCTAAAAATTATATTCGTAATTTTATTGATGGTGAACCTATTCCGGGTTTTGAGAACAACTATAATATTATAAATGAAATTGCCCCAAGGATTAGTGTAGAGTACATTAATAGTGTTATTGATTCTTTAATAAGCAACGATAACTGGACTATTATTCTGCTTGGTCCTGATAAAGAGGAGATAGAATATCCTGATAAGGAAGATCTAAAACTAATTTTACATCAGGTTATTAACGAACATATTGAACCTTATTCCGACAGACTGGATGATAAACCCCTAATAGAAAAGGAACCCGATGGAGGTCGAATTAAACGTATAAAGAAGAGCAAATTTGGTACCACTCTCTTAAAACTCTCTAATGGTGCCAGAGTAGTTGTTCTACCCACTGAATATCAACGTGACGAGATTCAACTTACCGGTTTTGCAAGAGGTGGTAACTCTCTTTTCCACGATTCTCTTTTTCACAATTACTATTTTCTCAATAGTGTGGTGGGGCTTGGGGGGTTAGGTGATTTTAGTACCATAGATCTATCTAAAACATTATCGGGTAAGAAAGTTGCTTTGTCAAGTGGTATTGGTACCTACACAGAAAATATTGATGGATACTGTTCACCCAATGATTTTGAAATTTTGTCAAAACTTATATATCTTAGTTTTACATCGCCTAGAAAGGACGAGGAGGCTTATGAATCTTATCGATCTAGAGCAGTAGCATCATTACTGAATCAAGAAGTGCTGCCATCTATAACCCTGAGCGATTCTCTAAAAAAAGCCATGTATGGTGATCATCCCAGAGCTGTAAAAATAGGTGCCGAAATGGTTGATAGGCTTGATTACGACCTAATTATGAATATGTATAAAAAACGTTTCTCTGATGCGGGTAATTTTACTTTTATAATGGTAGGAAATATAGAGATTGACTCTATAACACCGCATATTGAAAAATATATAGCAACACTTCCAACAACCAAATTGAGAAACAGAGAGAGAGATACTAAATATACCATTTTAGAGGGTAAGCGAAATGTTGTATTTGAAAAAAATATGGAGACTCCCTTAGCCACTGTAAATCTGATCTATTCGTCCAACTCTAAATACAATACCAAAAATATTGTTAAAATGAGTATGATGGAGCAGATTATGCGTATTGTTTATACCGAACAGGTAAGAGAAAAGGAGGGGGGTACCTACGGTGTGTCAACACAAGGCTCTATTTCAATGTTTCCTAAACAGAAGAGCCGCTTCGTTATAACTTTCGATACTGATCCAACGCGTTGGGAATATATGACTGATATAGTAATTGACCATCTTGAAAGATTTGCTGAGCATGGTCCCTCAGAGAGAGATCTTTCAAAAGTAAAAGAGTATATGCTTAAACATTTTAATGAGATAAAAAAAGATAACAAATTTTGGAGTAACACCCTTAAAGAGTGGTATTGGACCGGAACAGACACTTATTCTAACTACGAAAAGATAGTTAATAAAATAACAGTTGGTGATTTACGCAAGTTTGCAAAATCTATTCTAAAGAGAAATAATGTGATAAAAGTGGTTATGGTTGGAAAAGAGGAGTGATATAATATAAAAACTCGCCGAAAAAATATCGGCGAGTTTTTATAACACTATTTATTACGTTTTTGTTGCTGTAACCGCTCCTGTTCTTTCTGCATAGCCTCTAATCGAGCCATTAAATTCCCTCCCTGACGTTTTTTCGCAGGATTATTACGAGAGGCCTGATAATTAGCTTCAAGCTGGGAAAGAAGTTTTTTCTCGTCTGTAGTACGACGAAGGTAAATCATTATCATTATACTGGTCAAAGCTGATATAAAATAGTAATAATTCAATCCTGAAGAGTAATTATTGAAGGTAAAGAAAAATATCACCGGCATAAAGTACATCATCCACTTCATCATATTCATAGATTGCTCCTGCCCCGGAGCTTGCTGCTGCTGCTTCATTGAAAAAATTGTATTAACAATATTACTTGCACAGAATAGCAGACAAAATATACTAAGATGATTCCCTATTAATGGTATATGTGTATTCCAGCTTATAATATCATCAAAACCTGTCAAATCTTTTGCCCATAGAAAACTCTGTTGACGTAGAGCAATAGCGTTAGGCACAAAGAAAAACAGGGCCATCCAAACAGGCATCTGTATTAATGAAGGCAGGCAACCTCCCATAGGACTAACTCCATACTTGCTATATAGAGCCATACTCTCTTGCTGTTTTTTCATTGCATCCTCCTGTTTGGAATATTTAGCATTTATCTCCTCTATGTAAGGTTTGAGAGCTCTCATCTTAGCCGACGACATATAGGATTTGTAGGTAAAAGGATAGACTATAACTTTTACTATCACAGTTAAAAGAAGTAGAACAATACCCATATTCAAATTCCATTTTGATAACAGATTAAAAAGGGGCATAATGATATAACGGTTAAACTCCCGTACAATAGGCCAACCAAGATCTATAACCTTATTCAAGTGCAGTTTGTTATTATCTACCGAAAAACGATTCGAAGCGCTTAATGCCTTGTAATCATTGGGACCAAAGTAAAATTGAAGCTGTGTGGCTTGAACACCTGTAGGATCAAAAGGAACACTTGTTTTAGCCATCATCTTTTTCATGTAGCCTATACCTTTAGTATAGGGTGCTGATGTTATTTTTGATTCGGAATTGAAATTATTACCAGCGGCTATAATAATGGTTGAAAAAAATTGGTTTTTAAAAGCTATCCAGTCTAATGGCTCATTTATTGTTTCGCTTCTTGTAGTTTTGGTTACACTAAATATTTTAACTTTTTTTCGATCGGTTAATTTATATGTGAGTGTGGTGTAGCGCTGTTCAAACTCAAAGCCTTTCTCTTGCTGACGTAAATTCTGTATCCAGTCAATATGGATTTTGTCTTGTGTGGTAGAGAAGTGATTCGACATGTTTACTGCGGTTATATCTAGATTAAGCATGTAGCTTTCATCATTCAATATGTACTGAAAATCAAGATAACTATCGTTATCCAATTTCATACGCATGGTAACAGAGTTGCTTGAACTACTTATAGGAACAAAATAGAGTGTGTTGGTTATTATGTTTTTATTCTTGCCATCTATCTTAAAATTAATATCAATTTCACTGGGATAAAAAAGGACTACTCTATCTCCTTGTTGATCGTTGTAATCATTAAGCTGAGCATAGCAGGGCATTGCGCCCTTAGTAGAGACTCCTATGGTTACCAAATTATTAGACAGGGTGATTATTGTGTCGGTTCCTAATACAAAAGCAGAATAATTTTCTTGTTCTACAGTATCCTTTACCTGTTCAATAATGTTGGACGTCTCTAAATTTGCAATATGTTCCGTAATGTTATCGCGCTGTTCAGTGTTTGCAGGTTCTACTATATCATCTTTGTTTAACACCGTTATAAGTGTCATTGTTAGAATAATAATTCCAATAGCGATTATACCTAAGTATGTTTTTTTGTTCACTTTATTTCTTTCTATAAATATTTATAATGGGTCTATTTCTCAGATAAAGCAGCCTTAATAAAGGATAAAAATAGTGGATTGGGATTGAGAACAGTGCTTCCGTACTCAGGATGGAACTGAACGCCTATGTACCACTTAAGCTCAGGCATTTCCACTATTTCAACAAGTCCCGTATCAGGATTCACGCCTACACATTGCATGCCAGCTTTTTCAAAATTGTTGATATAATCTGTATTGAATTCAAACCGATGGCGGTGACGACCGCTAATAACATCTTTACCAAATATGTCGTAAGCCTTGCTGTTTTTCTTTAAAACACAATCAAACGATCCCAGACGCATTGTACTGCTTAAGTTAGCTTTAATTTTATTACTCTCCATAAAATCCAACACATTGTGACGAGTTGTCTTATCATGCTCTAAAGAGTTGGCATCTTCTAAATCCAACACATTGCGGGCAAACTCCACCACCATACACTGCATTCCCATAACTATACCAAAAGTTGGCACATTGTTTTCACGTGCATAACGAGCAGCAATATACTTACCGTTCGTTCCGAACTGTCCAAACCCCGGAGCAATCACTATTCCTTGAAATGGACTCAATATCTCTTCAACATTACTTTTTGTTAAATTATTACTGTAGATAAATTCCAATATTAGTTTACAGTCGTTGTAAGTAGCTGCTTGAGAAAGTGATTCGATAACCGATTTATAGGCATCCTGAAGCTCATATTTTCCAATAAGTGCTATTCTAACTTTGCGTTCTGCTTTCTGACAACGTTCAAGGAAAATTTTCCAGGTACCAAGATCTGGCTGCTCCCCAATAGGTAATTCCATTTTTTTTAATACTATCTCGTCCATCTTCTGATTTTGAAGATTTAGCGGAACCTGATATATAGATGGTACATCAATAGACTGAATTACAGCATCTTCGTCTACATTACAAAAAAGTGCTGTCTTACGTCTAACACTCTCTTCTATATCCATTTCTGTACGAAGTACTAATATATCGGGTTGCACTCCCATAGACTGAAGCTTCTGAACGGAATGTTGAGTAGGTTTGGTTTTCATCTCTTTAGCAGCCGCCAGATAAGGAACGTAAGTAAGGTGAACACAAAGAGCCATCTTGCCCAATTCTCTTTTTAATTGACGTACACACTCAATGTAGGGTAGTGATTCTATATCTCCAACAGTTCCACCTATCTCTGTAATCACAAAGTCATAATGGAATCTATTTCCCAGTGCCGTCATTTGCATTTTTATCTCGTTGGTTATATGAGGCACAACCTGAACTGTCTTACCGCAGTATTCATCACTTCTCTCCTTATCTATAACATTCTTATATATGCGTCCTGTAGTTATATTATTTTGACGAGTCATCTCAACGTTAAGAAAACGCTCATAGTGTCCCAAATCAAGATCGGCTTCGTGCCCATCAAAGGTTACATAACACTCTCCATGCTCGCTTGTACTAAGCAGTCCCGCATCGACATTAATGTAGGGGTCAAATTTTTGAATTGTTACATTGTAATTGCGGGCCTGAAGTAATTTGGCTATAGAGGAGGATATTATGCCTTTCCCCAATGAAGATGCAACACCTCCGGTCACAAAAATATATCTTGTTTCATTCACTTGTATATGTTTTTTGTAATTACTTTAATTGCACTTTTTAAATTTGTAAAATTGGTCCTACTGCTCTTTCAAGTTTGCAAAGTTAGCAAAAAAGATAAAGCTTGTAATTTTTTTATTATCTCTGAAATACTTTTTTGTACCTTTGTGCTATTAACATGTACAAAAACAGATGAAAAAATGCTTTGCCACTCTGTTGGCTGTTATGATGTTTTCGGTTTTATGGGGAGAAAAAAACATACCAACCGAAAATATTTTAGAACAAAAAGAGGTGCCCGATTCGTCAAGTTTAGTCAAAAGATACCAAGCCAAACTAGATTCTCTCTCTCTTGAATGTGCAGACGATATGGGAGCTTTGCTAGAAGATTTATCAGACAATCCATTATTTTTCAGACTATATATGCCGCTAACTATGTATAACGATGTGATTTCTGAGACGATAACTCCCGATACAAAAGAAGAGGATAATTATTATGAAGAATTACTGCCTCTAACAGATATAGAACTGGAAAAGTATAACGCGATAAGAAAGTATATAAATGCCGTTTTAATGCAAATATATCTGGAACATCCGGAGCTCGTCTTAATGACAGAACAGGAGCTGATGAGTGTAGTAGGACCTGTTGTTCTAGGCCCCGAGGTAGCAGAAGGTATTGTGAGAAAAACAAATGTTAATCAACCAATATATAAAGGTGCTGACGAACCTGAGCTTGTTAAAAATAAACCCTCTTATTGGAAGACATCTGGTAACTATGCGGCTAAATATACACAAAGTTTTTTCTCTGATAACTGGTATAAAGGGGGTGCAAGCAGCCACTCTATGCTTACACAACTAAGGTTAGAGGCTAATTATGCTAAAAAAAATATTACTTTTAACAACAAATTAGAGACAAAACTGGGTTATATTGCCACAAAGCAAAATGACAATCTGAATTTCAAAACTAACGATGATTTACTGCGCATTACATCCAAATATGGTATTAGTGCTGCTCAATCATGGTTTTACACACTACAGCTTCAGGGATATACGCAGTTTATGCCCGTTATGGATAATAAAAACAATTTAAAATCTAAGTTTTTTGCACCTGTTTATGGATCTCTATCTGTAGGAATGGATTTCAAACCTAAGTTTAAAAATAAAAATATTACTCTATCAGCTCTAATGTCTCCTATAGCATACAACAGTAAATATGTCAGTGTAGACTCTATAGCTACAAAATATGGTATAAAAGAGGGAAAAAACTATTTTTACAGTATAGGTTCCAGAATTGAAGCCAACTTGAAATGGACCGTTATCAAAAACATTAAATGGACAAGCCGTTTTTCATTTTATACCAGTTATGAAAATGTTGAATCCGAATGGGAGAATACCATTGATTTTATTCTAAGTAAATATTTATCACTTCAGTTTTTTATACATTGGAAATACGACGACAGTATAAAACCCGATAAATATCTTAATTATAATCAGCTACGTGAATTCCTAACGCTTAATTTTACATTCTCCTGGTAATAGAATTAAACCTTCAAGGGTCTCTATCTGCCTAAATTATACAGATAGAGACCCTTGAAATATTATTGATTTAACAACCGATAAAAAATTATTCGTAGTATATTATTTCACGGTTCTCTTGGTAGAAATCGCCCCACTCGTTATCTCCATATCTATGACGACTTTTTCGCTCTATCCAATTTCCCTCAAGATCATACACATAATCAAAATATTCGTGCATCATTGCATATGGATTATCGTCACTATACTCAGAAATCATCATAGCTTCGTCAAATTTATCATTGTAACTATATGTTAACAGATCCCATGAATAATCCTCTTCTCCGTTACCATCGTCATAAAAATATTCATATTTAACTGTTGATGAAAGCATATAAGTGGGGTGTGTGAGAAAATCATAAGTGTATATTGAATGATATCCACTGCTCATTCTATCTTCTACAACTCTCTGAAACATGCCGTTTGGCTGATATGAAAGCGTGACTGTTTCTCCAAAATCAAAATTGGTTGTTGTTTTAATAGGGTATGCACCCTCATATATGAACTTTATTGTATCAAAATATGTCACCTCTAAATCTAAATATATATCGATATAGGAAGAAATCATGTAGAGAGTATCGTCAATAAATTTATAATCTATTCGGTTACCATACTCTTCGTTTACTATTGACGATAAATTAGGATATAGACCTGTGTACTGAATATGATAAGGTTCTACGGGGAGATATTTACCGATGTTATTATAGGCATAAGCATTTTCACCATCGCTTATAAGAGTGCCGTCAGAATCATAACAGTAGGTATAACCGTTTGATTCAAGAATATTCCCCTGTTCATTAAATAGTGTAATAACGGTGTCATAGGTAAAATATTCTATCATTTTATAGACATTGCCTTTTAATTGCATTCTGGTCAAGGCATTGCTATTCCAATAATTGGTTGCCACTACTGAATTGCCGTTACCATTACCATTGCCATTATCGTTTTCATTATCAGTATCACATGATAAAAAAAATAGGCTCCCACATAACAGGAGAAAGAAAAAAAAATTTGTTTTCATTTTAATCTACTATTTAATTAAACTTATTTACAATATATCGATGATGTTTTTTTTGTATTGCAAATGTATTTTATTCCAACTATTTATTAATGGCAAATCGTACATTTATTCACCAATAGTTAAATATTACTATATTTGCGTATCAGAGATAATAAAATGTACAAATTAGTTATTTTATTACTGCCGGTTTTTTCTACTCTATACTGGAGTATAAAATTACATTTAGGAGAACCGGAGGAGTCTTGTAAACCAAAATATTTTCTTGGTAAATTTATGATATGTACACTCCTTTTGTATATTTCACATCTTGTATACTATTTAGAATTTGAAAGCATATATTTGATAGTTGACTCTTTTTATCAGTTAATCTCTCTACTTGTTTACCCACTTTTTCATATTTACATAAGACTTCTTACAATAGATAATGGCGTATCATTTAAACGACACGGAAAAATTTTGACTCCACCGGTTATTGTATCGGTAATCTATCTAATAACATCAATTCTTGCTTCAGCAGGAGAGTATAAGAACTATTTGTTTGAGAACGAACGTCCCGAATCGGTTATGGGAATGATCTATTACATTACGGCATGGTTTGTTAAAATGGTTTTTTTGATTCAAGTTATATTTTATGTGAATTTGAATTCCGTATTACTTAAAAAATATAGCCACAAGGCAGAGCTATACTACTCTAATATCAGAGAGAGTAGAGTAGTTAAAGCTAAGTCTCTAAATATTGTAATGCTGATTGCAGCCATCTCCTCTTTAATCTTAAATGTTTTAGGGCGTCAATATTTTATATACAACATACCTGCTTTAACTGCCGCCGCCATAATATTTTCTTCATTACTCTTTTTTATTGGTTATTTAGGGCAGATGCAACAACTTATAAACCCGTTTTTTGAAAAGATAGAGGTTAATGTACAAGGTAAAACAGGATCAGCAGTAATAGTAGGAGAGCCTCTCAAAATAGAGGAACATCAACTAAATTCATTTGAGAGAGTTAAAATTGAAGAGTTGAAAAAAGAGCTTGGTAAAAAGCTGGAAAAGGCTATGAATATTGATAAAATGTTTTTAAACTCTAACCTTAATATAAGAGATATGGCAAGCCATATTGGTAGCAATCGAACTTATGTCTCTAACTATATCAATACAGAAAAGAGAGTCTCTTTTTGTGCCTTTGTTAACAGATATCGTTATAAGGAATTAGAGTCTGTACTCCTATCGAACGAGAAAGTACAATCTATTGAATCACTAGCATTAAGATGTGGTTTCGGCAGTACAGACTCCATGAAACGTGCTGTAAAAAATGAGAGTGGTATGACTTTTAGAAACTGGCGAGAGTCTCTAAAATACAAAGATATAGATTAACAGGCTTTTTTGTTTTTGTTCCGTTTTAATGCCATTATCAACGAGCGTCTTTTTATAGGGCTGCTGGGTTCTTTAGCCATATAATGGTATTGCAAATGATCCACTAATCTTGGGCATAACCTGATAAGCACTACAAGAGTTTTTCCTGATAGTGTAAGTGTAGCCCTTTCTCTACGCTTCTTTATATTGCGCGCCATTATATAAGCTACCCGTTCAGCCGACATCATTTTCTCCTCATTTCGAGGAGTCTCTCCCTGTTCGTTACCATTGGCATCTAAAGCTCTTTTTCTAATATTCGAAGCGGTGAATCCGGGAGCAAAAATCATTACATGAAGTCCATCATAAAGGTGCTCCGAACGCAAAGTGTCAAGGAAACCATAAATAGCAAATTTTGAGGCAGAGTATCCTGTGCGGCCGGGCAGACCTTTGAATCCTGCAATAGAGATTACTCCCACCACCGATCCTTTAGATTCAAGAAGATAGGGCAGTGCGTATTTAGTACAATAAACAGTACCCCAAAAATTCACATCCATCAGGCGTTTTATAACGTTAATATTCAGATCTTTAAAAATAGCACGCATGGATATTCCTGCATTATTTATAAGAATATCAATACGTCCAAATTCTTTGATAGTCTGTTCCATCAAATTGGCACAATTATCTTCTATCTGAACATCGGTTTTTATATAAATTGCGCTGGTTTTTTTTGATAGCTCTTGTGTGATTTTTGCTAATTTATCTTCAGAACGAGCTGCTAAAACCACTTTTGATTGATAGCCTGCAAGAAGTCTGGCAGTGGCAAGGCCTATTCCAGAACTCGCTCCGGTAATTATTACCACTTTGTCTTTAAAGTATTCTTGAATGGACATATGTGTATCATTAATATTAATGACAAATATAACACAATTGTTACATCGTTATTCTCTATAGCGATAAAAAAGTAACTTTGTAGAATAATTACAAAAACAAAAATGAGTAAAAAAAACCCTACGGCCTTGAGAGGACACATAGCTTGCGCATTGGCCTATTTGATTTTCGGTTTTAATATTGTAGTGAGTAAAAATATGGCTAATTCTGATATTTTATCTCCTATGGATCTATTCTGCCTTAGAGCTATAGTATCAGCATCACTATTCTGGTTTTTATCACTGTTTATATCAAAAGAAAAAGTTGAAAAAAAAGATCTACTTAATATATTTGCTGCCTCAATTTTAGGATTATACATAACTCAAATAACCTTTTTAAAGGCTATAACCATGACAACTCCTATGGATGCCTCCATACTGGCTTCATTATCGCCTATAATGACTATGTTTTTTGCAGCACTATTTTTAAAGGAACCTATAACTTTTTTAAAAGTGCTAGGTGTTTTACTAAGTTTTGCCGGTGCTCTACTTTTAATTACCAATTCTTTGGGAGTTGGTAATGTGGTTGAAAATACATCAATACAGGGAGCTCTTTTAATGCTGTGCAACAGTATGGCTTTTGCTCTCTATCTAGGCATTTTTAGACCACTTATTATTAAGTACAGTGTGGTTACCTATATGAAGTGGATGTTCCTTTTTACTGTTATTGTGTCTGTACCATTCAATATAACCGCATTGGTTAATATAGAGTATTCGGTAATGTCAACACGATACTTATGGGAGCTGGCATTTCTAACTATTATCTCTACTTTTGTGGCTTACCTGTTAATCCCTATAGGACAAAAATATCTGCGCCCCACACTTGTTAGCATGTACTCTTATATTCAACCTATTGTAGCCGTTTTGTTAAGTGTACTCTCCGGTCTGGATGTATTAGGCTGGCAAAAGATAGTTGCATCTCTATTAGTTTTTGGTGGAGTAGCCATTGTGAGCAAAAGTCGTTCTGCCAATATAAATGTTATGAAACAGTAAAAACAGCCTGTTTGCACCATTTATCACACTATTTTATCTTTTTTTTCTTAATTTTGCCGGCTGATAAAATAGCTCTTTATAAAATAAAAGAGCTAATAATAAAAAACATCTATGACTGTAACTTTGCTACTACACTGTCCGGATAAACCGGGTATTATTGCTGACATTACCAATTTTATTACCGAAAATAGAGGTAACATTCTTCATTTGGCTCAATTTGTGGACTATACCGAGAATGTTTTTTTTATGAGAATAGAGTGGGAGATAGACAATTTTCTTGTACCTAAAGAGAGAATTGCAGAGTATTTCAAAACACTGTATGCAAGTAAATACAATATGTATTTCCGTCACTATTTTAGCGATAATATTCCAAAGATGGCTCTCTTTGTATCCAAAATGTCTCACTGCCTTTTTGATTTGTTGGCACGTTATTCGGCTGGAGAGTGGAGTGTTAAAATTCCACTTATAGTAAGTAATCACGAGGATATGAGGCCAGTAGCTGATATGTTTAAAATTCCTTATCATGTTTTTCCCATAACACCCGATAACAGAGAGGAACAAGAGACAAATACGCTTGAATTACTAAAAAATAATGAAATTGATTTTGTAGTACTTGCAAGATATATGCAGATTATTGGAGATAGAACTATAGCAGAATTTCCAAATAGAATTATTAACATTCACCACTCATTTTTACCAGCTTTCATAGGAGCCAAACCATATCAAGCTGCTTTTGACAGAGGAGTAAAGATTATTGGTGCTACAAGCCATTACGTAACTTCAGAACTTGATGCTGGTCCAATTATATGTCAAGACGTGGTCAAAATATCGCACAAGGATATGCCTAAAGATTTAGTTCACAAAGGTAAGGATATGGAGAAAATTGTTCTTTCACATGCTGTTCAAAAACATATTGAAAGAAAAATTCTTGTGTACAAAAACAAAACAGTGGTATTCAATTAAAAAACATATATTATAACTCTTTTTCCTCTTTAAAGGCTTGAAGCTTGAAGAGTTCGTCACGATACTGTGCTGCCTCAAGAAAATCCATACGTTTAGCTGCTTGGTCCATCAAGCCACGAGTACGAGCTATAGCTTTATCTAACTGACTACTGTTCATATAGAGCATAATCGGATCTTCCAGAGAGAGTGATTGATTATTTTTCTCTAAATATTTCTCTACCCTATCTCTATCCTTCCTAGAGCTACTGTGTCTGTTGACAAATGGTGAAGAATCTATGCTCTTTTTAATCTGTTTAGGGGTTATACCATGTTTTTTGTTATACTCTATCTGTTTCTTGCGTCTACGATCTGTTTCGCGCATTGTTATACGCATGCTCTCTGTAATCTTGTCGGCATATAGAATTACTTTTCCATTTATATTTCTGGCAGCTCTCCCTGCTGTCTGTGTAAGCGAGCGATGGTTGCGAAGGAAACCCTCTTTGTCTGCATCAATAATTGCTACAAGAGATACTTCGGGAAGATCCAAGCCCTCACGTAAAAGATTTACTCCTATTATAACATCATATCGTCCCGAACGAAGATCCGACATTATACGTACCCTTTCAAGCGTCTCTATATCGCTATGTATATAATTACATCTTACTCCATGTCTTATAAGATAATCGTTAAGCTCTTCTGCCATTCTCTTGGTGAGGGTGGTTACCAGTGAACGTTCGTCCTTAAGTGTGCGTATCTCTATCTCTTCCATAAGATCATCTATCTGGTTTTTACTGGAACGAACCTCTATTACCGGATCCAAAAGGCCCGTGGGACGTATTACTTGGTCTACTACTACACCCCCACACTCTTCCAGCTCATAGTCAGCAGGAGTGGCGCTAACATAAATGGTCTGTTTTACAAGTTCTTTAAATTCGCTAAACATTAGCGGACGGTTATCTAAAGCGGCGGGAAGCCTAAAACCATATTCCACAAGATTACTCTTTCTAGCTTTGTCTCCTCCGTACATAGCTCTTATCTGTGGTACACTAACATGACTCTCATCTATAACCATAATAAAATCTTTAGGAAAAAAATCCAAAAGACAGTATGGTCTTGAGCCAGGACTCCGTCCATCAAAATATCGAGAATAATTCTCTATACCTGAACAGTGACCTAACTCTTTAATCATCTCTATGTCATACTCAACTCTTTCGCGCAGACGTTTTGCTTCAAAAGTTTTTCCAATACTGTTAAAATGATTAACCTGTAATTCTAAATCTTCTTGAATAAGACGTATAGCTCTTATTTGACTCTCTTTTGTGGTCATAAAGAGGTTTGCAGGGTATATTTTATATGAATCATAACTCTTGAGTCTGGCACCTGTTGATAGATCAAACTCTTCTATACTCTCTATATCGTTATTCCAGAACTGTATTCTAAGTGATATATCACTATAGGCTAAGTTGATATCAACGTTATCGCCTTTAACTCTAAAATTTCCTCGCTCAGGGTTTATATCGTTACGGGAGTATAGGCCCTCTACTAATTTGCGGAGTAATAAATCACGATATATACTATCTCCTTTTTTTAATTCTATAACGTTTTTATAAAAATCGGATGGATTTCCCATACCATAAATACAGGAAACAGACGATACTACAATAACATCTCTACGACCCGATAGTAGAGCCGATGTAGCCGACAGACGCAATTTATCTATCTCGTCATTTATGGCTAAATCCTTCTCTATGTATGTATCGGTAGATGGAAGATAGGCTTCGGGTTGATAGTAGTCGTAATATGAGACATAGTACTCTACGGCATTTTTAGGAAAAAAAGATTTAAATTCACTGTAGAGCTGAGCTGCCAAGGTTTTATTATGACTTAGCACAAGGGTGGGGCGATTAACATTTTTGATAAGATTTGCAATGGTAAATGTTTTACCGGAACCTGTTACGCCAAGTAAAGTTTGAGCCGGAAGCTCTTGTAATATACCCTCTGTAAGTTGAGCAATAGCATCCGGTTGGTCGCCGGTGGGTCTGTAGTCTGATTCTAGTTGAAATTTCACTCTGCAAAGTTAGTTAATTTAGAGATATTCCTTTGTTTTGTTCGCTATTAATGAGTAATTTTGCGGCTGCAATTATTTAAAACATGAATAAGTCTGCTCTATCATTTATGATTTCAGCCGTTATTATTTTGTTTATGACCAGTTGTTCCGGTTATGACAAAATTTTAAAATCTAGTGATTATGATTATAAATACGAGCTTGCAAAAACTTTATTTATTCAGGGTAAATACTCAAACGCCAGTTCTATAATAGAGGACTGTGTTGTAATGTTTAAAGGCAGAGCTGTTGCTGAAGAGGCTATTTTTATGTTAGCAGAATGCTACTATAGAATGGAAGATTATATGTCGGCTTCACAATATTATAAAACATACTACAGAACTTTCCCGAACGGCTCATTGAATGAGAGCGCCAGATTTATGTCAGGGAAATGTCTCTATTATGATACTCCGGACACTAGGTTAGATGCCTCAAGTACTTTTGAAGCCATAGACGAATTGCAAATTTTTATCGAAAATTTTCCTCTAAGCCAATATCGTAGAGAGGCATCAGATATGGTTTACGAGATGTACGATAGACTTGTAGATAAAGAGTTTAAATCGGCTATGCTATATTATAATCTGGGAAATTATTTAGGTAATAACTATCTCTCAGCCATTATAACATCTCAGAACGTACTTCTTGATTATCCATATACAAATTATCGCGAGGAGCTCTCATTTCTTGTTCTCCGCTCAAAATTTAAGATGGCAGAAGAGAGTATAAAGGATAAAAGAGAGGAGCGTTACAGAGACACTATTGACGAATACTACGCTTTCAAGAACGAATTTCCAGAGAGCAAATACTTAAAAGAGGCTGATAAAATATTTCAAAATTCCTCAAAGAAAATAAGATAATTAAAAACTCATAAATTACTGAAATGGATTTCAAAAAAACAACCGCTCCTAACAACACTGTAACTCACGATTTAGTTGATTATATTAAAGATACCGGCAGCATATACGAAAGTGTTGTCATTATGAGCAAAAGAGCTAATCAACTTTCGGTCGAAATAAAAGAAGAGCTTAAGCAAAAGCTTCTGGAATTTAGCTCTACTACAGACAACCTAGAAGAGATTTTTGAAAATAGGGAGCAGATTGAGATCTCCCGTTTCTATGAGCGTTTACCCAAACCGGTTTTAATTGCTCAGCAGGAATTTCTTGACGATCGTATATACTATCGTAATCCGACAAGAGATAAGAATCTTTTTTAAAATATGAAGTTATACAAGCATCAAATATGGCTAATATGTGTGATAATTCTCCTACTGGTTAGCCTCTTCCTTCCAATAGGTCAGTTTGGTAGTGTGCAAGAAGCCGCTCACATAACAAATTTCAAAATTATTTTTCAAAATGGAGATAGTAACGGAGGTGCTTGGGGGTTAAGTGCTGTTCTGATTGTATCTATACTGGTTACTCTTTTCAATCTACTTATTTCAAGGTTTAAGAATTTTACTTTACAAAAAAGAGTAATAATATTCTCTTCATTGTTATTGGTAGGTTATTATATTCTTTTTTTGATACTTGTATTATTATTTAAAAACGAATTGAAATTTATTCCAATGTGGGGTGGCTCTTTCCCATCTATTGCTTTAATTCTAAATGTAATGTCATTTTTTTCTGTAAATAAAACCGAAGCTGATATTATAGCCGAATCTTGCTCTTTTCGTTTAAGAGATTAGTATAATAATGGTTCTTTACAACTCTATCATATAGGCAAACTTAACTGATATAGTAGAATTTGAAGAGCGGGCAAAAGGATCTTTCTTGGAGTTATGCCATATATCAGAGAGACCTAAAAAATAGCGTAACTCTAACAAGAACCCTCCTACTCCGGTTTTACACTCTGCTCCAACACCTGCAGATATCCCATATTCAAAAGAGTTCTCTACACTCTTACCATACTGATCTATAACATTGTTTGCTCGGTTATTGGTGTCCCATGGCTTGGTACCACCATAAATTTCTCTGTCAGATATAAAATATCCAAGTTGAGGACCTAAATTTAGAAACCCCTGAAAGCCACGATGTTCTCGTCCAAATCCCAAATGAGCCATAAAAGGAATCTCAATATAGTTTAAAGTTCTAGAGTATTGATTACCCGATCCATCTTCTATAAGTTCTTTCCAACCACGCTGAGCAAAATTGATCTCAAGCTGAGAGGCACATATCATCCAAAAATATTTCTCACTTGTGTAACTAAATGTCACTCCATAGGTGTTCCCTATATAACTTGTTTGTTTAATAGAGGGTGAAAAAAATAGAGTACTGATAGTTGCTCCTCCATTTACTCCAACAGCAAAAACATTACGGCTGGCACCAACCTGTGCATAAGAATGCGAAACCGATATAATCAGAGTAAGAGTAAATAGCAGATAGAATAATCTGTTTTTCATTTGTCAAAATCGAGTATTTCTACATTATAATCTTGTGAAAAATGCACAAAGAATACTTTACGATTAATAAATCCACCCCAATTATTAACCCTTTCAAATTTAAATCCTACTTGGACAGGTTCAGTCTGAATTTTATCCAAATTATTTGAAAAATCTGTTCCGTAGTCATTAAGAGCTTTTAGAAAAAAATAGACTAGATCATATCCATACGAAGCAAAACTGGGATAACTAATCATAATATTGCGACTAAAAGAGTTTCTAAAGCGACTTTGAAACTCTACTGCGTTTGGAAGTAAATTATTGGTATAGAACCAGGAGTAGAAATAGGTATCTACCTCAAACATCTCATCCAGATTATCTGCAGCATAAATCTGATACTCCGGATAACCAAAAAGAGTGGTTTTAATCAAAGGGCTTTTTAATCGAGTTACCAATTGTAGAATAGGCAAGGTGTTGGTTAGTGGAGCGCTTTTTGTAGAGTTAATTATAAAAATATTGTGGTGTTCTGATGAGAGAGTATCAATCAATATCTGTGACGAGGTGTCAACCATCATAGTTATAAATGGTATGTTACGGTTTAATAGAGCTGGCTTTAAACCCTCTACAAAAGAGTTACGACTAAAATCACCTGCATCAAGAAATATTACTCTGGGATTTTTAAAATGCTCAAAGAAATGATTGTATATCTCTGACATAAAATAAGACTGGGGTGTGTTCAACTGAAAAATATATGGGTTGTTATAAACCTCGTCGTCATTTGAACTAATAGGCAATATCAATGGAATGTTATGCTCCTTAGAGAAATTAGACACCTGCTTTATATGTTCAGGATATCGAGGTCCAAATATTATATTCATCTGTGACATACCCGGGCTGGATAGTATATGAGATATTGAATCCTCGGCATTTCCTGAATCAAAGATAGATAAACTTACAGAGATACCTTGGTCTTTAAGTTTATCTAAAGCTAAGAGCGACCCTTGATAAAATTCCACCATCTTTTTTTGATCAACACTTGCAGAATCGGAAAGTAAAAAGGGTAGAATAAGTGCAGCTCTTATTCCGTCAAAATTTTTTATCTCTGGTCTGTTTATATCGAACAGAGTGACATTGTCTATAGAGTTAATAATATTATCAGCCTTTATACGCAATTCTGATCGCTCTAAAAGTTCTTTAGCACTATAAGGTATATTTAAGATTGAACCTGTCTGGAGTTTCGAGTTACGTAATATGGGATTGGCCTCAATAAGCTCTTCTTGAGTTATATTATAAAGAGCGCTTATTCTGTATAGATTCTCTCTTCTCTCAACTAAATGGGTAGTTTTGATTAAAAAAGTATCAACAAGTGTTTTGACTGCATCAGATACTTCTTCTGGTAACTCCACTATGTCGTCAGCTATTACTTCAGGCGGTGTTAAGCTAGTTTTCGAGCGAGAAGGAATTATTATTACCTGTCCCGCTTGAAAATTCTCAATGCTCAATCCAGGGTTAGCATCACAAATCTCTTTTACGGTAACGTTATTATTAAATGAGAGTTTATAGAGGGTCTCGCCTGGTTGTACTGTATGAAACTTAGTGGATTCGTTGCTATCTGCTATTTGGGGAATTCTGAGTTGTTGCCCTGCTATTATTACTCTCTCGCTACCGGGATTGAGTCTATATATCTCCTGCTCGCTTACATTATACATCCTAGCTATGGAGTAGACTCCTTGACCACTGGTAACTGTATGATAAAAAAAACGTGTGTTTAGTGCGCTTAAAAAAGTGACCGACGAAAGCAGGCAGAATGCTATTATTCCAGTTCTAATTTTTCTCATTTTTTATGGCGGTTATTTAACGGTTCAATATAAATCCGCTATGTGGGCAAAGTTATAAAAAATCAACTACAATGTAGAAATTGATAAAAAATATAAGGCTCTAATTTAGAATTGGCAATATATTGCTTGCCAGGTAGACTCTCTTTAATTATCTTTGTTGTTTGTTCCAAAATCAATCATAATTGATATGAATAGAATTAAAAGGAAAGGAGTATTGGTCTATCTATTTATCTTATTAATACATAAAACCACACTTTTTGCTACTCCTGTTTCTAAAGTATTTCTTGTACTTTCATCTACTAACGGCAATGTTGATACTCTGCATGCCGGCGACTCTTGGAGTGGCGCATTAGAGGCTCCGCTACAGGTGGAATTTGTAGCTAAAATTTCTAATACGGAGGCAGATATTATGGTGTTTCCTGAATGGAATATCATACGCTCGTATAACGATGGAAATCAAATTCGCACCGAAAATTATCTGAACCGTAAAGATCTCAACTCCTTTTATATATTTTCTGATTACGGCTCATATACTGTTGAGTTTGCCTACTCATACAGACCGGCCGGCTCAAACGACATAAACCAGGGAGATGCTATAAGTTCAACCTCTTTTTCTATCGACGTTTCAGAGCTTTTTGTGCCTAATGCATTTTCGCCAAATGGCGATGGTATAAACGACTATTTTAAAGTCAAAGTAAAATCTATCGTCTCTTTCAAAATCTCTATCTTTAACAGATGGGGACAACTAATTAAAAGCGGGGATCATACAAATCTTGAATATCAGAGTGACATTGACGGTGGATACTATATATGTTGGGATGGAAAAGTAAACGGCAAATATGTTAACGACGGAGTCTATTTTATAAACATAGAAGCTATAGGTTCCGGAGGCAAGAAATATTCTCGTAAATCAGACATAAATGTATTAAAAGGCTTAGCCACCGGTTTGTGATGAGTAATATAGATATTGAACTGGAATTGGACAAAATCAGCATAATTGGAGCCAGGGAGAATAATCTGAAAAACATTAACGTAGATATTCCGCACAACTCTTTGACAGTTGTTACCGGGCTTAGCGGTAGTGGCAAATCCTCTTTGGCTTTCGATACTATATATGCTGAAGGACAACGTAGATATATTGAAACTTTCTCTTCTTATGCCCGTAATTTTCTTGGGAACCTGCGAAGACCGGATGTAGATAAAATCTCTGGTCTAAGTCCTGTTATCTCTATTGAACAGAAAACCACAAATAAGAATCCCAGATCGACCGTTGGTACCACCACCGAAGTGTATGATTATCTGCGACTGCTTTTTGCAAGGGTAGGCGAGGCTTATTCTTATCTTTCCGGAATGAAAATGGTTAAATATTCCGAATCACAGATTATTAATCTGATAATGAGTGAGTTTTCAGGGCAGAAAATTTACATTTTGGCTCCGTTAGTAAAGAATCGAAAAGGGCACTACAAAGAACTATTCGACAATATAAGACGTAAAGGTTATCTGAATGTACGAGTAGACGGCGAGATGAGAGAGATTAGAGTGGGCATGAAGCTTGATAGATATAAAAACCACAGCATTGAGGTGGTTGTGGAAAAACTTGTAGTTAAAGAGAAATATATAAAAAGAATAGTTGAGAGTGTAACTCTTGCTATGAAGCAGGGAGAGGGGCTTATGATGGTTCTCTCAATACCGGATACTCCCTCAGTTATACCGGGAATTAAACATGAAGGGGTGTTAAGGCATTACAGCAAGAGGCTTATGTGCCCAAAGACGGGAATATCTTACAAGGAACCGGCTCCCCACAATTTTTCCTTTAATTCTCCTCAAGGTTTCTGCCCTAAATGCAAGGGCTTGGGTATTGTATCTCAAGTTGATATAGATAAGGTTATACCCGATAGGAGGCTCTCTGTGCGTAAGGGAGCTATAGCACCATTAGGATTATTCAAAAACACATTGATATTTAGACAGATATCATCTCTATTAAAAAAATATGATTACTCTATAGAGACT
>DASRNO010000050.1:0-41697 GCA_035647375.1 Bacteroidaceae bacterium | reverse complement strand
ATATATAGTTCTTTTATCGTTCTTTTTAAATATATCTACATGAATAACATTAGTTCCCACAAAGAATTTTTCAGCCACTTTAACTATTTTGTATGTACCATCTTTATAAAAAAGTATGACATCATCTAGTTTGCTACAATTTGCAACAAATTCATCTTTCTTCAAACCTGTTCCAATAAAACCATCCGAACGGTTTATATAGAGTTTCTCATTCGCCTCAATCACCTTTGTAGCTATTATAGTATCAAAATTCCTAAGCTCAGTTAAACGCTTATACCCCTCTCCATACCTCTTTTTTAACAACTTAAACCAATTAATTGTAACATTAATCATATTAGAGAGGTCTTTGTCTATAGACAATAGAGACTTCTTCATTTTTGCTATAGCCTCTTCGGCCTTAAGTTTGTTGAAATTAAGAATCCTGGACATCTTAATCTCCATGAGTCGTAAAATATCATCTTTTGTAACCTCGCGAACAAATTGACTATAAAAGGGAGTAAGCCTAAAATCAATATGAGAGCAGGCAGCTTCCATATTTCGTGATTGCTCAAACTCCTTGTCTTTGTATATGCGCTCTTCTATGAATATTTGCTCTAATGAAGCAAAATGAAGTTGGTCTAATATTTCCGCTTTCTGAATCTCTAACTCTTTTCGAAGTAGATCTAAGGTGTTTTCGACCGATTTTTTTAAAACATCACTTACTGTTAAAAAACGAGGCTTCTGATTGTCAATTACACAGCAATTGGGCGAAATACTCACCTCACAGTTGGTAAAAGCATAAAGAGCATCTATCGTTTTATCAGACGATACTCTAGACGCCAATGTTATTCTTATCTCAACCTTATCGGCAGTCAAATCTTCTACTTTTCGGATTTTAATTTTCCCCTTTTCGCCCGCCTTAACAATAGAGTCGCACAGAGTCATAACATTTTCTCCAAAGGGGATCTCGCTAATAACCAAAGTTTTATTGTCGATTTTTGCTATTTTAGCTCTAACTTTAACAACTCCTCCTCTCTCCCCATCATTATATTTTGATACGTCAATATATCCACCAGTCTGAAAATCAGGAAATAACTCAAAAAACTCACCTTTTAAAAAAGAGATTGCAGCATCACATAATTCATTAAAATTATGAGGAAGAATTTTACATGACAGCCCCACTGCAATTCCCTCAGCCCCCTGTGCCAATAGTAGTGGAAACTTAACAGGCAATGTTACCGGCTCCTTGTTACGACCATCATAAGAAGATTTCCATTCAGTGGTCTTTGGATTAAAAACAGTATCAAGAGCAAATTTAGACAAACGTGCCTCTATATATCGAGAGGCTGCTGCTCTATGTCCCGTAAGAATATTACCCCAGTTTCCCTGACAATCTATAAGAAAATTTTTCTGCCCTAACTGTACTAATGCATCACCAATTGAGGCATCGCCATGTGGGTGAAACTGCATGGTATGTCCCACTATATTCGCCACTTTATTAAAACGACTATCATCAAGACGTTTCATTGAATGAAGAATACGCCTCTGAACAGGTTTAAGACCATCCGAAAAATGGGGTATTGCACGCTCTAATATAACGTATGATGCATATTCCAGAAACCAGCTCTGGTACATACCTGATAAATGTCGTTTAATCGATCCGTTGGGATTTTTCATAGGATTAAAAACTGAATGTTCCACCTCCTCCTCAACAACATTTAAGCTATCAATATCCGCACTATTTACACTATCTTTATTTTGGTCTACACTATCAAAATCATCACTCATATTAATATCATCTTTATCTAAAATTTAAGTGCGAATATACTAAATTTACCCCCTTAAATAACTTTTTACAAACTTAAAATAGAAGCTAATGGTTAAATAGAGCTCTATACCATGCAGCTTAACAATAATTCGCAAAATTAAAATAACTTGGCTTCTTTTTTTAAGGGTAATAACGTACCTTTGTGTTAAATTTTTAGACTCATGGCACTAGATGATGTTTTCAAGAGAATTGTAGCCCATTGCAAAGAGTACGGGTTTGTTTTCCCTTCAAGCGAAATTTATGATGGACTTGGCGCTGTTTATGATTATGGACAGATGGGAGTCGAACTTAAAAATAACATAAAAGATTATTGGTGGCAAAGTATGATTTTGCTTCATGAAAATATTGTAGGAATTGATTCCGCAATATTCATGCATCCCGAAATATGGAAAGCCTCCGGACATGTTGACGCTTTCAACGATCCACTTATTGACAATCGCGACTCAAAAAAAAGATACCGCGCCGATGTCCTTATTGAGGATCAGCTAACAAAATATGATAATAGAATAGAGAAGGAGATAGCCAAGGCAAAAAAAAGATTCGGCGACTCCTTTGACCGTGAGCAGTTTGTGTCAACCTCACCACGTATAGCCGAATTGGTTTCAAAAAAAGAGTCCCTAAACGAACGTTTCAAAAACGCTTTGAATACGAACAATTTGACCGAGCTTAAGCAAATTATTCTAGACGAAGAGGTTGTGTGCCCCATATCAGGCACCCGTAATTGGACTGAAGTACGTCAGTTCAACCTCATGTTCAGCACTGAGATAGGCTCTACATCCGACGGATCTATGAAAATTTATCTGCGTCCAGAAACTGCACAGGGCATATTTGTAAATTATTTGAATGTGCAGAAAACGGGTAGAATGAAGATTCCATTTGGCATTGCGCAGATAGGGAAAGCTTTTCGTAATGAGATTGTAGCTCGTCAGTTTCTCTTTAGAATGCGTGAATTCGAACAGATGGAGATGCAATTTTTTATTAAACCCGGCACAGAGATGGAATGGTTCAATACCTGGAAAGATCTCAGAATGAAATGGCATCAAGCCCTTGGGTTTGGAGCAGAAAATTATCGTTTTCACGATCATGACAAATTGGCCCACTACGCCAACGCCGCCACAGATATTGAATTTCTTATGCCTTTTGGCTTCAAAGAGGTTGAAGGAATACATAGCCGTACCGGTTTTGACCTTTCACAACATGAAAAATTTAGTGGAAAGAGTATTAAATATTTTGACCCTGAAACAAAAGAGAGTTATACCCCTTATGTGGTTGAGACTTCGATAGGTGTTGACAGAATGTTCCTTAGTGTTATTTGTGCCTCTTTTGAGGAACAGATACTTGAGAACGGTGTAACCAGAACCGTACTTCACTTACCTGCTGCATTAACACCTGTAAAATTGGCAATTTTGCCCCTTGTGAAAAAAGACGGACTACCCGAACTTGCTCGTAAAATTCAAAACGATCTAAAATTTGAGTTTAATTGTCAATATGACGAGAAAGACTCTATTGGTAAACGTTACCGCCGTCAGGATGCTATTGGCACTCCTTACTGTGTAACAATTGACCACAAATCAACAGAAAACGGAACCGTAACCCTACGTGACCGTGATACAATGCTACAGGAACGAGTATCCATATCTGAGCTTAAAAATATTATAGCCGATAAAGTTTCCATAACAACTATTTTAAAAACTCTTTAAATTAAAATATGATAATGCGGCATTCATATATCTATTTCCTACTATTTCTGGTAATAGCCTCATTTATTGGTTGCGCCGAAACTTTGGAAAACGATGAATACAGCAACTGGAAACAAAGAAACATTGAGTATATAGACTCTGTTGCTGCCGCTACCGCCTATTTTATTAACTCTGGAGTAACAGCAGGTACTGCTCTAAAAGAGGATATGTTTAGAGTTTTGTCTTTTAAATTAGAGGATTCACTGGAATGGTCAACCAGTGACTACGTATATTGCAAAGTGATAGAGAAAGGAGTAGGTACTGAATCTCCGAATTTTTCTGATAGTGTAAAGATTAATTTCCGTGTGCGTCTTATCCCTACAGAGAGCTATCCTCAGGGGTTGGTCGTTGATCAGTCGTACAAAACATCTTATTTAGACCCAACAATAAATGTTCCAAGATCTTACGCTATGCCTAAACTTATAGACGGAATGATATCGGCAATGCAATATATGACAAAGGGAGATATCTGGAGGCTATACATTCCATATAGATTGGGATACGGTTCAGAAACTAAAACCAATATCCCCGCCTATTCAACCCTTATTTTCGATGTAAATCTTATAAGTTTTGGGGCTCCCGGTAACCCGATTCCCTTAAATTGAACATTCAAAAAATACGCTTTATTTCACTTACAACCTATGGCAAAAATAAAAGGAGCTATTATAGTTGACGCCGAACGATGTAAAGGCTGTGAACTGTGTATTGCAGCATGTCCTCAGCAAGTTATCGGCATGACAAACAAGGTTAACGATAAAGGTTATCACTTCGCCTATATGGCTCAGCCCAATGAGTGTATTGGCTGCGCTAACTGCGGCATAATATGTCCTGACGGGGTTATTTCCGTTTACAGGGTAAAAGTTGAGGAATAATTATGGAAGAAAGAGAATTAAAATTAATGAAAGGTAATGAGGCTATCGCCGAGGCCGCTATACGTGCCGGAGCCGACGCCTTTTACGGATATCCCATCACTCCTCAAACAGAGGTGATGGAGTATCTTATGGAGACCGATGCTTCTGCCCGAACCGGCATGGTTGTGCTTCAGGCAGAAAGCGAGGTAGCCTCAATAAACATGGTCTATGGAGCTGCTGCTGCAGGATGCAGAGTGATGACTTCGTCATCCAGCCCAGGTGTAAGCCTAATGAGCGAGGGTATATCTTACATTGCCGGAGCAGAGCTACCTTGCCTGCTTGTAAATGTATCTAGAGGTGGCCCCGGCCTTGGCACTATTCAACCCAGTCAAGCCGATTATTTCCAGACAGTTAAAGGCGGAGGACATGGAGACTATAAATTGCTCACTTTGGCTCCATCTTCTGTCCAAGAGATGGCCGATTTTGTTGCTCTAGGATTCGATTTGGCTTTTAAATACCGTAATCCGGTTATGATTCTTTCTGACGGTGCTCTTGGCCAGATGATGGAAAAAGTTTATTTGCCTCTTCAACGTCCACGTCTCAGTGAATATCCCGAATGGGCAACAAACGGAACTCCTAAAGGCAAAGAGAGAAGATTTATCACCTCTCTGAATTTATTGCCGCAACAACATGAATTGGCAAACCTGCATCTTCAATCAAAATATCGCCAGATGGAACAGGAAGAGGTGCGTTACGAAGCACTATTCTGTGACGATGCCGAGTATGTGATTGTAGCCTTCGGTATTATGGCTCGTATTGCCCAAAAGAGTATTGAATTGGCTCGTAGCAAGGGGCACAAGATAGGTCTATTCCGTCCAATCTCTCTCTATCCATTTCCTACAACTGAGATCCGAGCTTTAGCTAACAATAAACGTATAAAAGGTTTTATATCGGTTGAACTTAATGCTGGTCAGATGGTAGAGGATGTTCGTCTTGCAGTAGAGGGTAAGAGACCGGTAGGGTTTTTTGGTCGTTTAGGCGGAATGATTCCCACACCAGAAGAGATTGAAAACGATATTTACAGACAGTTCAATATTTAATGCTGACAATTATGGAAACTAAAGATATTATTAAACCGGAGAATCTGGTATATCAGAAGAGCCGTCTTATGTCGGAAAATGTCTTCAATTTTTGTCCCGGCTGTGGCCATGGTGTAGTGGTACGTACAATTGCCGAGGTAATAGAGGAGATGGGTATAGAGAATGACGTGATAGGAATATCACCAGTTGGTTGCTCTGTGTTTCTCTATGATTTTTACAAATTTGATGTTATTCAAGCTGCTCACGGCCGCGCCTGTGCTGTAGCTACAGGTCTAAAAAGGGTAATGCCTGACAAATTTGTTTTCGCATATCAAGGCGACGGTGATCTTGCGGCCATAGGTACCGGCGAAACCATTCACGCTTGTAATCGTGGTGAAAATATTGTAATAATATTTATAAACAACGGAATATATGGAATGACAGGTGGCCAAATGGCGCCTACTACTTTGGAAGGAATGAAGACCACAACCTCTCCTAGAGGCAGAGATGTTGAAACAATGGGTTATCCACTTGATATAACTCCTTTACTAGCTCAACTTGATGGAACATTTTACGTTACTCGTCATGCAGTTCACACACCGGCTGCTGTAAGAAGAATGAAAAAAGCTTTACGCAGAGCTTTCGAAAATCAGAAAAACAAAAAAGGCACCTCTATAGTAGAGGTTGTATCAAACTGTAACTCCGGATGGGGACTTAATCCTCAAGCTTCAAATAATTGGATGGAAAAGGTTATGTTCAAAAAATATCCTCTTGGAGATATGAAAGTTGACGGTAAATTGGTCATAAGCAAAGATTGAAAAAATAAAAAACAATGACAGAAGAGATTATCATAGCCGGCTTTGGAGGACAGGGTGTCTTATCTATGGGAAAAATCATAGCGTATTCAGGCTTAATGCAAGGTTTTGAAGTTTCATGGGTACCCTCTTACGGACCTGAAATAAGAGGAGGCACCGCCAATGTAACAGTAATTATTAGCGATACTAGAATAAGTTCTCCAATATTGCATAAATTCAGTACAGCTATTATACTGAACCAACAATCAATGGATAAGTTTGAACCTATGCTAAAACCTGGTGGGGTGCTTATATACACACCTAGTACCATTACAAGAAAACCTATACGGGAAGATATCTCTATATATCCCATCAATGCACTAGAAGAGGCCGAAAAGATTAACGCCGTCAAAGTAGCCAACATGTTCCTGCTTGGCGCTTTTATGAAGATAAAACCAATACTGAAACTAGAGTATGTCATGAAGGGGTTGCACTGCTCTCTTTCTGAAAGGAACCACAAATATTTGCCTCTTAATGAGCAAGCATTGCGTCTGGGAATGGATTTAGTAAAATAAGAACCGAAAAATCACTTATATCAAGCCGGTTATTTCAAAATTATCCGGATATTCTCAGATTTGAGACGAATTTTAAGCCAGTTAGTTATTATATTTAAATCATCATCTCCCTCTATAATATCGATGAAACTAAGCACACAAATATAAGATGTATCAATAGGAACACCCTGTTTATCATACCCTATATGTTTTGAGAGAGAGAGATCTTTAATTCTAGGGATAAACACTCCTAACTCTCTAGATATGTCGGCCACAGCTACTGTATCAATAACCTTTATCAACGATAACTGCTTCTGAAGAGCCTCGATCTCTGAGTTTTTTTCCTTTAAGATATCGGCATAACTTGTTTGTAATAGAGATATATCAAATTTTTCATCCTGTCCCGTTGTCTGACGCACTATAAGCTCTGTGTTTTTCAGGTTATAAGGAGTTGTTTGCATCCGCGAACGAAGATTTTCAATAACATTATCACTCAACTTCTCGCCTATCATTCTTACCTCTATAATAGATGGTGAGTTTCTGCCTTTGTACTGAATATCTTGGTTAATTACTACAGTACTCTCAAACATCATAGTCGTTTTAACAAAATTTTCTGCGGTGCTTATAAAATTAGAGCGTTGAAAAATATTAATAGCTACCAGAACACTTGGAGTGGTAACAACAACAATAATCAGATACATCCATCGTTTTAATTTCTCCTCCTTAACCTTATCAATCATAGCCACTTTCTCATACTTAAGCATCAAAGTTATAACATAGCTTGCCAATGCTATAAAAACCGAATTCATAAGAAACAGATATGAGGCGCCAATAAAATAATTTAGTTGTAAGGTAGCCAACCCATAGCCTGCAGTACAGAGTGGAGGCATAAGAGCTGTGGCTATAGCCACACCAGATACAACCGTACCTGTTCTATCTTGTCTGGTTTGAGCTACTATGCCGGCAAGTCCACCAAACAGTGCAATTAGCAGATCATAGGTAGTAGGGGCAGTTCTTGCAAGAAGTTCGCTTTTATCATAACTAATAAGAGGTAAAAGAAAAAAAATAGTAGAGGCTATTAAACTGGTTACAACCATAACCAAGAAATTCCTAAATGAGTCTTTAAGTAGACTAAAATCATTTATTCCAAAAGAAAAACCAACTCCGATTATCGGCCCCATAAGCGGAGATATAAGCATGGCACCAATTATCACCGCAGTTGAATTTATATTCAAACCGAGCGATGCTATAAATATGGCAAAAATAAGCACCCACAAGTTAATACCTCTAATATAGATGCCCTTTCTAATATTTTCGGTTACCTCTTTTTGCGAAGCCGCATCTTGATGCAGAGAGAAGCGTTCAATCAAGCCCTCCTTTAGTTTAGAAAAAAAATCTTTTTCAAACATACAATTTGAATTAATTATACTTTTCCGGCATCCTTATTACGTATCTCAACTCTTTTAATCTTTCCACTGATAGTCTTTGGCAATTCGTCTACAAACTCTATCTGCCTGGGATACTTATATGGAGCGGAAACCTTTTTTACATGCTCCTGAATCTCCTTAATCAAAGATTCTTTATCTGCATTATTCTTATACTCCTCTACAAGCACAACCGTAGCTTTCACCAACTGTCCCCTCACCTCGTCAGGAACTCCGGTAACAGCACATTCAACTATAGCATTATGAGTCATAAGAGCACTCTCCACCTCAAACGGGCCAATACGGTAACCAGAGCTTTTAATAACATCATCTGTGCGGCCTACAAACCAATAATAACCCTCAGAGTCGCGCCATGCCACATCGCCGGTATGATACAATCCATTATAATTGACACTCTTAGTAAGCTCTTCGTTGCAATAATAAGACTGAAATAGACCTATCGGAATAGAACGGTCTATATGTATAACTATCTCGCCACTCTCACCATCCTCGGCATAACGACCATCTGGAGTTATCAAATCTATATCGTAAGTAGGATTTGGAACACCTAAAGAACCCGGTTTGGGTGTCATCCAAGGAAATGTAGCAATTGTTAAAGTGGTCTCTGTCTGGCCAAAACCCTCGAATATTGATAGCCCCGTATTTTTTTTCCATGTTTCAAATACACTAGGATTAAGAGGCTCACCTGCTGTTGTGCAATACACCAGCGAACTCAGATCATATTTTTTAATATCCTCGCGAATAAGAAATCTATAGATTGTTGGAGGTGCACAAAAAGAGGTGATTTTATATTTAGAGATTATAGAGAGAATATCTGAGGATTTAAATTTTACGTGATCATACACAAAAACTACCGCTCCTGCTATCCATTGACCATATAGTTTTCCCCATACAGCTTTACCCCATCCTGTATCTGCCACAGTAAGATGCAGACTGTTTTCATTCAAATTATGCCAATATTTTGCTGTAACTATATGCCCAAGAGGATATAAATAGTTATGTGACACCATTTTGGGTTGTCCCGATGATCCTGATGTAAAATAGAGAAGAGATATATCTTCATTTTTGTTTACATGCTCCGGTTTAACAAAAGGAGAAGCCGCCGATATTCCCTTATTATAGCTCAACCATTTGCCCTTGTTGTAGTCTCCTGTTGCCACAAGCAACTCTACAGTAGGAGAGAGTGAAAGACTCTCATTAATATGAGATATTATTTCTGGTTCATCAGCAGCCACAATCATTTTTATCCTTGCAGAATTATTTCTATAAATCAAATCTTGTGCAGTAAGCAGATGAGTAGCCGGTATTACTACTGCTCCAATCTTATGTAGTGCAATAATGGTAAACCAAAATTCGACTCTACGCTTTAATATCATCATTACCCCATCTCCCTTTTTCACCCCTATACTTGTAAAGAAAGATGCAGCTTTATCCGATTCTCTCTTAATATCGGCAAAAGTAAAGCGCTGTTCGTCACCTTGGTCGTTAGTCCATAAAAGAGCTAATTTATTGGGCGATTCAATCGCCCAGCGATCAACTACATCGTACGCAAAATTAAAATTGTCCGGGACTATTATTTCAAAATTCTTGCGAAAATCATCCATAGAACAGAACTCTGTTCGTTTTAGAAAACGCTCTAACATTTCTGCTATTTTATTACACTAATTATATATAAATAATCTTTTACGCTCTCAAATTATTATTGCCAAAAAAATTACCGGCTCATTGTTCATAGCAACCATGCCATGAGGAAGCGAAGAGTCAAAATAGATACTATCACCTTTGTTTAATATAAGTTCTCTATCATCTATAGTAATCATAAGCTTTCCTTTTAAAATCAAATTAAATTCTTGCCCATTGTGGCTATTAAGATGAACAGTTTTATCTGCTTTCGGCTCTACAGTAACTATAAATGGAGAGGCTTTAGCCTGTTTAAAACCAAGTGCAAGACCTTGATAACGGTAAGCTTTGCTACGTTCAATAATTGCACCTTTACCCTTACGCACCAACCAATAATTAGACATCTTAGGTGAGTCGCCCGAAAAAAGTTCTGACGGTTCTACCCCCATTACTGTAGCCACATTACATAAAAAACTCATAGGTATATCAAAATCACCCGACTCATATTGAATATACTCCTCTACCGGCACCCCACATTTTTCTGCTACCTCCTGTACAGTCATATCCAGAGCGTCGCGTAAGCCACAGAGCCTCATTGCTGTCTGTTTAATGTGATAATTCATAATAATACTAATTTATATTACCTCTATTTTCTGATCCTGGCAAAGTTTCAAGCTCATCTCACGCAATTTGAATTTCTGTATCTTACCACTGCCGGTTAGCGGATATTCATTCACAAAAAATACATATTTTGGTATCTTATGTCTTGCTATCTTACCCCGACAAAATTCTATTACTAATTCCGCTGTCAAACAGGCTCCCTCATCTGGAATTATATAGGCTCCAACATCTTCACCATATTTTTCTGAGGGTACACCAACAACTTGAACATCTCTAACTCCAGGCATATTATAAAGATACTCCTCCACCTCGCGCGGATAGATATTCTCTCCTCCTCTTATTATCATATCCTTTATTCTTCCGGTTATCTTAAAATTCCCATCAGAATCCATAATACCAAGATCGCCCGAATGCAAATAACCATTCTCATCGATTATAGCGTTAGTAGCCTTCTCATTCTTATAGTAGCCCTTCATCACATTAAATCCCTTGCAACACATCTCTCCCTGTGTACCTATCTCCACCTCTTTGTTTGTTATAGGATCAAGAACCTTTACATCAACATGTTCATAACTTCTTCCAACAGTAGTGAATCTTACATTTTCAGTATCGTCTATTCTACTTTGAGTCATTCCTGGCGATGTTTCTGTAAGTCCATAAACACTAGTTATACGTAAAAACATCTTCTCTTCTACCCTCTTCATAAGCTCTATAGGGCATAGAGAACCTGCCATAATACCTGTACGAAGAGAAGATAAATCGAACATATCAAACATTGGATGGTTCAATTCAGCAATAAACATAGTTGGTACCCCATAAAGAGCTGTACAACGCTCTTTATGGATAGAAGCCAGAGTAATCAAAGGATCAAAACGCTCCACCATTACCTGAGTACAACCATGAGTAAGACAGTTCATTGTAGCCAATACTACACCAAAACAGTGAAAAAGAGGGACACATATACAAAGTTTATCCTTATTGGTAAATTTCATGTGCTCTCCTGTAAGAAGACCGTTGTTTATTATATTGTAATGAGTAAGCATTACTCCTTTAGGGAAACCGGTAGTACCTGAGGTATATTGCATATTTACCACATCATGGCAATCAACCTTACTACGCAAAGATTTAAATTCATTCTCATCCGTATTTTCGCCAAGTAACAAAATCTCTGAGGTGTTATACATTCCTCGATATTTTTCCTGCCCTATATAAATAATCTTCTTCAAATAGGGGAAACGTTCACTATTTAAAAAACCCCTCTGGGTTGTTTTAAGTTCAGGCAACATTGTATAGACCATATCCACATAATTGCTATCCCAAGTCCCGTCAGTCAAGCACAATGTATGTAAATCAGAATTTTTCACCAAATACTCTAATTCACTCTGTTTATAATTAGTATTTATGGTTACACACACCGCACCAATTTTAGCACAAGCATAAAGAAAAACAAGCCAGTCCGGAACATTTTGTGCCCAAAGACCTACATGCGAACCACGAGTAACTCCAATAGCTATCAAGCCTTTCGCCATCTTATCTACACGTTCATCTAACTCTTTCCATGTAAAACGCAAATCACGATCAGAATAAACAATATATTCATTGTTAGGTGTATGTTTAGCCCAATATTCAACATAATCGCCTAATGTCTTATCTGATAACTTTATCATAACCGCTATAATTTAAATAGGTGCATAAACAACGGCCAAAATTCTGGCCTTCTGATGATTGAACCCGTGAACATGATGATTTACTATTGAGTCGTAGTGAATACTATCCCCTTCTGTCAACACATAAACTTTCTTACCATAATTAACCTCTATTTTCCCTTCTAGTACATAAATAAACTCTTCGCCCTCGTGCGAGGAAAAAATGTAAGATTGGTCGGTATCAGGCAGTATATCTATTATAAAACTCTCCATATGACGATTCTCTTTCCCCTCTGATAAAGGGTGATATATCATATTAGAGCTCTTACTCAGACTATAATTCGAAAATCTCACACTATCACCACATTTCGCTTTTTTACAAACAACCGGTCCGATACTTTGGGAATCGTCAAGGAAAGTACCCAACCTTACGCCCAATGCACGAGCTATCTTGATGAGAGGAGCAAGGCCCGGTAGAGGTTCTCCCTCTTCTATAGAGTTTAACTGGTCAATAGTCAATTGGGAACGCTCCGCCAAAATATCTATCTCAATATTTTTAGATTCTCTTAACGAACGTATTTTTCTGCCAACTGAAGCTTTAGTATCCATAATTTAAATTATCAAATAATTAATCACTTTATAATTATACTCTTTCATTTATTGCCACAAAAATAGTAAAAATTGTCATCTAATCGGCCACTTTATTTGGTTTTTAAAACAAAACATATGTTTTTAAAAACACAAGATAAAATAGGTCTCGTGGTTACTATAGAAGAATAAAAGAAATCGTAATTACTATAAGAAAATAAAAGAAATTGCGGTTGTAATCAGAGAATAAAATGTATACCTTTGCGGCCTGAAAACATATACTAAAATTAACCATAAAAAATATGTCATACAAAAAACCACAAAACCATTATGTGGGTTATGCTGTAAGGCAAATGTTCAATAAATTTTTCAGGAGTGAGGCATCAAGCGGAATAGTTCTGCTAATTTTTGCTGCACTCGCAATTGTTTGTGCTAACAACAAAACATTAAGTCCTTATTACACAAGCCTTTTTGCTAAAAAAATAGGTATTACAATACAGGGTCTATTTTCTCTTAATATAACTTTTTCGGAGTGGATAAACGATGGATTAATGGCCATTTTCTTTCTGGTAGTTGGTCTCGAAATTAAGAGAGAAACACTTGTTGGCCAGCTTTCTTCTTTTAAAAAAGCAGCGCTGCCAATAATAGCCGCTATAGGAGGAATGGTGGTTCCGGTGCTAATATTTACATTTTTCAACCATAACTCTGACACAGCAAACGGATGGGGCATTCCTATGGCTACCGATATTGCTTTTGCTTTGGGGATTTTGTCACTTCTTGGTAACAGAGTCTCTAACGGACTTAAAATATTCCTTGCGGCTCTGGCTATTGCCGACGATTTAGGTGCAATTATTGTAATAGCTCTATTTTACCCTAGTAACGCTATTAGCAATACATATCTTATACTTGCTGCAATTGTTACAGCTATTCTTTTCATATTGAACAGACTTAGGGTAAAAAAGGCCGTAATTTACGCTTTGTTGGGAATATTACTGTGGTATTTTATGCTAAATTCCGGTATACATGCCACTATTTCGGGTGTAATTCTTGCCATGGCCATTCCTGCCAAGAGTACACTTAATGAGGTTCAATTTCTTTCTAAACTTGATAGATTGACTACCCGATTAAAAGCAACTACAAATAGTGAAACTTCGGTACTAACAAACCCTGAAGAGCAGGCAATAATCCACGGAATAAGTGTTATGACCAATAAAGTAAATCCCTCTCTACATCAATTTCAGGAGACTCTACAACCTTGGTCAAACTGGTTTATTATGCCACTTTTTGCTTTTGCCAATGCCGGGGTTATTTTTGATGCCTCTCTATTCACTTTACCTTTAAAACCAATTATACCCGGCATCTTCTTAGGACTTATCTTAGGAAAGCCTATAGGTATATTCCTTTCAAGCTGGATTGCTGTTAAAATGAAGATAGCTGTGTTACCCAAAAACACCAAATGGGTGCAAATTCTGTCTATGGGAATTGTTGCCGGTATAGGATTCACTATGGCCATTTTTGTGGAAAACTTAGCATTCCTATCATCGGGATTATCGCCTGAAAAAATAGCCTATTACGTAAATATTGGAAAAACCGTTATACTTATTACATCAACCATAGCAGCAGCATTAGGATTGATAGCCCTAATGTTCACATGTCCTAAAGAGGTGAGAAAAAAATAAATTAAGCGTCAATATGTGCGTAGTTAGCGTTCCGTTCTATAAACTCACGTCTAAGACTCACATCTTCTCCCATTAGCATGGAAAAAATATAATCTGCTTCGGCGGCATCTTGAATCTGCACCTGTTTGAGCAGACGTGTTTTAGGATTCATTGTAGTTTCCCATAGCTGTTCCGGATTCATCTCTCCAAGACCTTTGTATCGCTGGATAGATATTCCCGCTTCAGACCCTCCACCATAATTATCAATAAACATCTCTCTTTGAATCTCATTATAACAATACTCTTTTACCTTTCCCTTAGAACAGAGATAAAGTGGTGGAGTAGCTATATAAAGATGACCTTTGTCTATCAATTCTGGCATATAGCGGAAAAATAGAGTCATAATAAGTGTATCAATATGAGATCCGTCCACATCGGCATCGGTCATAATAATAACCTTATAATAGCGAAGCTTTTCATAATCAGCCTGTTTAGAATCTTCCGGATTCATCCCAAATCGCACACCCAGAGCCTGAATAATATTATTAACCTCCTCGTGATCAAAAGCCTTATGCCACATAACGCGTTCCACATTGAATATTTTTCCTCTAATAGGCAATATGGCCTGAATATGACGATCACGCCCCTGTTTAGCCGATCCCCCCGCCGAATCACCCTCCACAATAAAAAGTTCACAATTGGCTGGATCTTTGTCTGAACAGTCGGCTAATTTACCGGGCAATCCGCTTCCAGTCATCGGATTTTTTCTTTGAATACTCTCTCGTGCCTTACGTGCAGCAACACGAGCCTGAGCAGCAAGTATTACCTTTTCAATTATCTGCTTTGCCTCTTTTGGATGTTCCTCCAAATAGTTAGAGAGAGCTTCGCCTACAGCTTGTTGTACTGCACCTGCAACCTCACTATTACCAAGTTTGGTTTTTGTCTGACCCTCAAATTGAGGTTCTGCTACTTTTATAGATAACACCGCCGACAAACCCTCGCGAAAATCCTCACCCTCAACATCTACTTTAGCCTTCTCTAGAAACTTATTGTCGTCGGCATATTTTTTCAATGTTCTGGTCAATGCAATTCTAAATCCTACCAGATGAGTTCCTCCCTCAATGGTGTTTATATTGTTTACAAAAGATCTTACATTCTCAGTATAACCTGTATTATAAAGTATTGCTACCTCTATAGGTACACCCTGCTTTTCTGTATTCAGATAAATAGCCTCGCTGATTAAACTAGTCCTATTTTTATCAATAAAATAGACAAACTCCTTAAGTCCATCTTTTGATAGAAAAACATCTTTTCTGGGATTACCATCCTCATCTATATTTCTGTAATCAATAATAGAAATACCAAGATCGGCATTAAGAAAAGAGAGTTCGTGAAGACGCGTAGCTAGTATTTCATACTTAAAATCTGTTGTAGAAAATATTGTTTTATCCGGCCAAAAAGTCTGTCTTGTACCTGTCAAGTCAGATTCACCAACCACCTCTACCTTAGACACAGGCTTTCCTGCCGCAAATTCCTGCCGAAAAATCTTATTGTCTCTAAAAACCTCGGTAACCATCTTGGATGATAGGGCATTCACGCACGAAACACCTACTCCGTGCAATCCGCCCGATACCTTATAAGAACCTTTATCAAATTTTCCACCGGCATGTAGAACAGTCATTACAACCTCAAGAGCCGAGCGATGCTCTTTTTCATGTAAATCTACCGGAATTCCGCGCCCATTATCCTGAACAGAGATCGAACCGTCAATATTTATCGACACATCAATACGCGAACAATAACCGGCCATAGATTCATCAATAGAGTTATCTACAACCTCGTAAACTAAATGATGAAGACCTTTTTCGCTTGTATCACCGATATACATTGCCGGGCGTTTACGCACCGCCTCAAGCCCCTCTAAAACCTGAATATTGTCCGCCGAATAGTTATTAGCGTCTCTTATCTGCTCGTTATTCATTTATATACATTAAATCATATAAAAACCCCTCTCTGATTCCATTTCAGAGAGATACAAAGATAGTCATATTTTTTTGAATAATGGGCTGATTTGCTTCAAGAAATATCACTTTTAGTGATATTAATAATAGCGAAAAACAATTAATTAAACACCTTTATACATCTTCCATAAAACAGAGCTAAAACCATGATATAATGATCAATTTTTAGTTAATAATAGTATTGAGTTAAAGCTATTAATTGTTTTTTGTTTTCAAATTTTGAGTTCAATTTGTGTTCAAGTGGGAAAAAATTGATACTATAACATCCTGAGAATGCTCCAAAAAATATCGTTGTTATGGAATCTGGCACTTTCATAAATTTTAAATTTGTACAATTTGAAAAAGCAAAACTTCTAATTGTAGTCAAACCTTGAGGAAGTCTTAACACTTCCAGTGAATAGCAATTTTGAAATGCATTTTCAGATATCCTCTTTAAACCGGCTCCCAATTTAACCTCTATCAAACTTTTGCAATTCATAAAAGCACAAAAACTCAAATCCTCTATTCCATAATCCTGAAATTCAACATACAATAAATCTTTACATCCGCTAAAAGCATAACTTCCAAGCTCAGAGATGTTCTTGTTGAATAAGAGATATTTCAATCCTGAACAATCTAAAAAAGCTTTAGCCTTAATACATTTTATACTATCCGGTAGTGACACAACAGGAGCGATGCTCATTCCACAAAAAGCACCATAATCAATAGAACTAACATTGTGCGGAATAGTTGTATTTGAACATCCTTGAATTATTGAGTTTGATGACGTTTCAATTATAGCATTACAATCCTCTCTTGAATCATAAATCCTATTTTTGTTATCAACTTTGATGGATTTAATACTCTTGCATATTGAGAATGCCCCCTCTCCTATCCTTGAAACACTACTTGGAATAGCAATTTTGTCAATGGTTTCACAACCTCTGAATGCAAATTCGTCAATAACTCTAACCCCTTCCGGTAAAATAAATGAATTCAGCTCCCTGCAACCTTCAAAAGCGCCATTGCCTATTTCTACTAAACCAGATGAAAAACATATTTTAGATAAACCCTTACAACACTTGAATGCACTTTCACCTATCGTTAGTTCTGAATCTGAAACATTAAAAATCACCCTATTCAAGTTATAACAACCTGCAAAAGCACTATATTCAATCCACTCTATTGAAGATGGAAATATAATGGATTGAAGATTGCAACAATCCATAAATGCACACATTTCAATATATATCAATGATTCCGATAATATTACTTCACTCAAATTATGACAACCTTGAAATGCATTGTTTTCAATACCTAACAAAGTGTTGGGCAGAATAATAGTATGTAGTTCATCACATTTAAAAAAAACGGAATCGCAGATATACTCAACTGGGTAATTCACCTCATTGAATGATATAGAATCGGGGATTACCATCAATCGTTCTACAGTATCAACCTTGACTATATAAACAGAATTGTTAAACAGCTCATAAGTGATTGACTGTAAGCATAATAAATCTTCTGCATGTACATTAGTTACAGATGCTATTAAAAGCAAGCATGTAAAAAGTCTGTTTTTTGTGCTCTTTTTCATTTTATTAGCTATTTTATTGTAAAATGGTATAAATTAATACTCTTCACACCAAATATATTGATGTGTGTTAGTTTAAATAGCAATTGCTACTTTTGCATATAGAGCAAAAAAGCCCCGAACAGGGGCAAAACAGATAGGGCCGGAATACTCCGGCTCTATTAAACTATAAATGGCATTTTACTATAACTTAGCTATATGAGCACTAAGTTTAGATTTCAAGTTAGAGGCTTTGTTCTTATGAATAACTTTGTTCTTTGCTAGTTTATCCAACATCTTCTGTATGTTTTTAAAAGCCAAAGTTGCCTCCTCTTTGTTAGTCATAGAGCGAAGTTGTTTAACCGCATTACGCATTGTTTTAGCGTAGTAACGATTTTTAAGCCTTCTCTTCTCGCTTTGTCTTATTGACTTTAAAGCTGATTTGTGATTTGCCATTTTTTAATTATTACTTCTTTGTTTGCAAAATTTGTAGCGCGTATGAGAGTCGAACTCATCCTGCAAGAATGAAAATCTTGAGTACTAACCGATATACTAACGCGCCATATTTCTAAAAGGATAATTCCTTAAAAAAAGAGTTATCTTTTAAGCGAACGCAAAGATAGAGACATTTTGTCAAAATACAAGGGATTGAGTTAATTTTTGTAGCTTTGTATTGTTGATTTAATTTTAAATCTGATGTGGCAAAAAAATAGAGGTATATTATTAAAAGCCATTAGGCACAACGATAAATCGGTGGTTGCGAATCTGTTCACAGAGAATCGCGGAATGGTGCCATACATTTTCTATCTTAACCAAAGCAGACAAAAAACAGGACTCAATACACTCTTACAACCACTAACTTTTATTGAGTTCGAGGATCAAAATATACCCACTGCAAATTTTGGAAAGCTCAAAGAGGCGAGTAATATGTATCCATACACCCATATTCCTTTAAACCCTATAAAAACGGTATTAGTCCTATTTATTGCAGAATTTCTACTTTATGCCCTTCGTAAAGAGACATGCAACCCTCCGCTATTCAACTACCTGTTAACCTCTATGAGATGGTTAGACAACTCTACAGATTTTGGAAATTTTCATCTGGTTCTAATACTTGGAGTATCAAAGTTCTTAGGAATTAATCCCAACTGTGCAACCTATACCGAAAATTCAACACTTGATCTTCAAAGTGGCTGTTTTTCAAAAAACAGACCAAATCGTACCAATTTTCTTGACCCGAAACTATCGTATCTACTTGTACAGTTAACAAATAAAGATTTTGACTCGATGGGACAAGTTTCTATGAATAGAGCTGAAAGGAACTCTCTTGTCTGCGCTCTTAATGATTATTTTAGAGTGCACGTGCCTAATTTCCCTATTCTTAAATCTATAGAAATTTTACAAACCGTATTAGACTGACTACTCTGTTTTTACTATATAGATTACTTTCTTCTCAACGCTTTTATATCAGAGAGGCCTGCCGAATTTCTCTTACATGTGGGCGAAGCCTCTATAGCATCAATAATTCGATCATCATCCATATCACTATCATTCAACACAAAAATATATCTAGCCTTCTTGCCAATAGGCTCTCCGTACAGTTTTCCTATAATTTCATCGCTTGTTCCGGCTGAATCGTCTAATAGAGGAATATTGCTCATTCCAAATCCTGTAGCCAAAACAGTTATTTTTATCTTCTCATCAAGCTTATCATCATTGGCAAGACCCCATATAACCTCTATATCACCATCCTCGAACTTATCCATAAAATGACGAATCTCATTCATCTCTTCCATTATAAGCTGGTTCTCCTTCTTAGAACTCTGATATATATTGAATAGAATTTTTTTAGAGCGGTAAATATCATTATTATACAATAACGGCGAGTTAAGAGCAAACTGAATGGCCTGTTCTACACGATTTTCTCCCGATCCCTCTCCTGAACTCATAATAGCCACACCTCCATCCTTCAGTATCTTACTCACATCGCGAAAATCCAAATTTATTATACCGCGCACAGTAATTATCTCGGCTATACTCTTAGTGGCATTAGTTAAGGTCTCATCAACCATCTTAAATCCATCTTCTACATTATGATTAGGATATATCTCTAAAAGTCTCTCATTATTAATAACCAGTAAAGCATCTACATATTCAGCCATAGCCTGCACTCCTGCCAGAGCCTGATTTATCTTTGGCTTCTGCTCGAATTTAAAAGGAATTGTAACAATACCAACAGTCAACATACCCTCCTCTTTGGCACAACGCGCTATTACAGGAGCTGCTCCGGTACCTGTTCCACCCCCCATGCCGGCAGTAATAAAAACCATTTGAGTTTCGTCTTTAAACAGATTACGAATATCTTCGATACTCTCCTCGGCTGCCAACCTAGCCACTTCAGGATCATTACCGGCACCAAGTCCTTTTGTTACTGAACGTCCCAACTGTAATTTAATTGGGATATCAGAATTAGCCAGCGCTTGGCTATCTGTATTGGCCAAAACAAATACCACATCACAAATGCCCTCTTTATACATTGTCTTCACAGCGTTTCCACCACCACCACCCACTCCAATAACTTTTATTATTTTCTGTGATTCCGTAGGAAAACCAAAAGGAAGCGTTTTTTTCTCTTCGAAAGTCTTTATATCTTCGTTCATCGCTATAACGTTTTTCTATTGTTCATCTTTAAAAAACTCGTCGCCAGCATTAATCATAAGATTTAATATCTTCATAAAACGGCTGGGAGTCTTACTCTTTTTTTCAACAGCCTCGATCTCTTTAGCCGCTTCTCTCTCTTCAATAGCTTTGCGATCACGCTCTATTTGAGCACTCTCTCCCTTATCATCGAAAAGATTTCCAGGTTTAAGACTCTGTTCCTGTTCGGGAGTTATAGATAGCATCAACTCTTCATCTATTCTCTTTTCACAACACTCTTCATCACCCAAAGCTAATAACGACAATAACGATACTTGAGTTCCATTATTATTCTCCCAAACCGGATTCGCCCATGATACTCTAAAGGGAGGTTGTTTAACGAATCTAGGCGTACACATTAAAGGAAAAATCTGATGAATCACCGACTCAAGTTTTCTCAGATTACTACCACCACCTGTCATAACTATTCCTGCAAACAGAGAATCTCCAAAACCGGCATTTCTAACCTGATGAGCTACATTAAGCATAATCTCCTCATTTCTGGCATCTATTATTTCTCCCAACTCCTTCAATATAATATTTTTATCTTTAACTCTTACTTTCTCTTCTTTCTCCTTGTTATCAACTAAATTATAGAGTCCATAAGTAGTTTTCAACATTTCAGCGTCATCACGCTCCATCTGAAGAAGACGCATTATATCTTTTGTTATCAAATCGCTTCCCATTGGAAGAACTCTTAGATATCTTAAAAAACCGTTCTTATATATAGAGACGGTTGTTGTGTCAGCACCATAATCTACCAAGAGACACCCCTGCCTTTTCTCTTCGTTGGTTAAAATAGAGTTAGCTAATGATATAGGAGTGACAAATCCGTCGCTGATTTCAATACTAGCTAATTTGAAACATTGAACAAGAAATTTCATCACCTGCGATTTGATTACTATATTCTGATACCTTCCCTCTAGATGATGAGCAGCTACTCCTATAGGATCTAGTTCAGTGCTATTTTTGTAATCAGCCACATATTCTGCCGACTCCATCTGTAAAAGTTGAAACTCTTCAAGCAGCATATTCTCAGCCTCAAGTTCCATATCATCAATTATATCGGGTGTTATCACGTTTGCCTCATCTAACTCTCTCTGAATAGTAATAGGTATGGAACGAAGAGATTTTCCATTGTATCCTATAAAAACTCTATTTATAACATTGTTAAGAGTTATCTCCAACTTATTTATAACCTCTACAATAGCATTGGCTGTCTTATCCAAATTATAGACCACACCATGATGAATACACATGAATGATGGAGTAGAGGCATAAGCCCAAACTTTTAACGATCCGTCGGGATATTTCTGACCTACCGCTCCGGAAATCTTAGATGAACCAAGTTCAATTGCCACAATCAATTTATTAACTCCCATGTTTTTATTGCTTTTTACAAATTATCTGATTCTTATATGCAACACTAATAGAGCTGTACTTATTCCAGCCAATTTCACTAAGCCCTTTATGATAGAAGTTGTACAAACGGTCTAATTTATTTTGCACATCCTCGGCTAACCCAAGTAGAAGTAGATGACCACCAACACGAGGGTACAACTCTATTTCTTTATTTTGAGAGACATGTATTTGCTGTGTCTGAGCTTTCCAAAAAGGATCTTTATTAACTACCTCCATAAGCGCCAGAAGTTCTCTCTTAGCAAATTCCCTGTCAATATTGCCGGTGGCCACCGGAATATGTATCACACCCAAAGAGTGATCTATAAATTCTCCTCGACTACCAAGATAGTAATCAGAACCATCTTGACTTTTTACTCTTAATATAGGGGTTCTACTCTCTATTCTAATCTTTAGCGTATGCCCTATTGTTCTATAGCACTCTGCTCCAGCTATTAATTGATGAGAAATCAGTACTTTTTCTATATTATCAATATTAATATTCTCTAAATTTTCTCCAATTGGATTCAAACCCTTTTTTTCTAACAGTTTTAAAATAAACTCCTCTGTAATCAAACCATAATTCAGGCTATCATATATACGCAAATCTATACGTTCGCATATAACTCCAGCGGGTTTATGGCTAAAATTGATAGCCGAAAACAGAAGATATACCAAAAATAACATGGCAAAAAAAATGGCTATAAATCTCTTCATTTGCTACAACAATTTAGAATTTTTTCTATCTCTTCAGCACAACTTTCAATATCGCCTGCACCAAGTGTAACCAGAACCTCAATCTCGTCTTTTATTGATTTAACCAGATCCGTCACTCCATCTATGCTGACAACACCCCTACAGACTCCTTTTTTCATATTTTCTGCAATGAGCTGACTGGTAATACCTGGAATAGGTCTCTCTCTAGCCGGGTATATATCTACAAGATAGACACTGTCAAATAGGGAGAGACTGGCAGCAAATTCTTTGTAAAAATCTCTGGTTCTTGAATACAAATGTGGTTGAAATATTGCAGTAACTTTTTTATCTGAATATAACTCAATAATAGACTCTGCACTATGTCTTATCTCTATTGGATGATGAGCGTAATCACTGATATATACCATATCAGGCCTTTTAATATGAATATCGAACCGTCGGTCGTTACCTTTAAAAGTACTCATTCCCCTACGAATCTCGTTATCTGATGCGCCACTTAACTGTGCCAAAGCAATTGCCGCAATACCATTTTCAATATTTATTCTTACAGGAACTCCCAATTGTATATCTCTTATTATACCCTTAGGTGATATAAAATCGAACATTATACTTTCATTGCCCATCCTGATATTTTCAGCATGAAAATCTCCCTTTTCAACAGAATAGGTATATAAAGTAACATCTCTATGTAAATTAAATTTTAACAAGTCTGATACTCCTTCTCTAAGAATTAAATCTCCACCCGGTTTAATTAAAGATATATAGTGTGAAAAACTTTCCAGATAATTTTCATAGTTACCATAAATATCTAAATGGTCAGCATCAACAGAGGTAACTACAGAGCGAAAAGGAGTTAACCAATGAAATGAACGATCATATTCATCGGCCTCAACAACTACATACTCACTACTTTCACTAAGAAGATAGTTGCTATTATAATTTTTTGATATACCTCCAAGAAATGCATTGCACCCCCTAGATGTTTGACGCATAATATGAGCTATCATAGTAGCGGTAGTAGTCTTACCATGAGTCCCGGCTACACAGAGACCTTTCAGAGAGCGGGTTAAAGTACCTAAAACCTGAGCTCTTTTCTCTATATTAAAACCTTTTTCCCGGAACCATATCAATTCGGTGTGATCTTGCGGAACGGCGGGTGTAAATACTACAAGTGTGTTTAGGGGATCTCGGCATTGTTCGGGAATTAACTCTTTATTATCTTCGAAATGAAGATTAGCACCCTCTTTGATAAGCTCATCTGTCAATAGGCATGGTGTCTTGTCATAACCGGCCACAAATTTCCCCTCGTTAATAAAATAACGTACCAGTGCACTCATTCCGATACCGCCAGCACCAATAAAATAGACCGATTTTATCTCATTCAACTCCATAACTATCATTTTGTCAGTTTTAGCACCTCTGTAGCAATTCTCTGAGCCGAACCAACTACAGCCATTTGTGCAATATTCTCTCTTAAACAATCTAATCTTACATTATCAGTAATCAAATTGATAGCAAAAGAGATAAGCCGTTCTTTTGCCTCACTATCCGGAATATGAATGGCAGCCCCTTTATTTACCAATGCCATAGCATTTTTGGTCTGATGATCTTCGGCTACATTAGGCGATGGAACTAAAATAACAGCCTTTTTTAGCAGACTAAATTCTGATATAGAGCCCGCTCCTGCTCTGGAAATAATAAGATCAGTTGCTTTATATACCATCTCCATATCAGATATAAAATCTATCGGAAATAGATTAGCCACCTCTTCCGCGTTCCGGAGTGCTGACAATATATCATTATAATAATATTTTCCTGTTTGCCATAAAAACTGAACATTGTGTGTTACTCTTATTAGATCCAGATTAGCCATAACACTATCGTTCAAAGCTCTAGCACCAAGGCTGCCTCCTAAAATTAAAATATTTTTTTTTGTAGGATCAAGCTTTAATTCTAAAGCTGCCTGTTCTCTTGTATATCTGTTTTCAAGAAGAGTTTGTCTCACGGGATTTCCGGTAACAATAATTTTATCCTTAGGGAAAAACCGTTCCATACCATCGTATGCTACACAAATTTTGTCGGCCTTGCCGGCAAGCAATTTATTGGTAATTCCCGCAAACGAGTTTTGTTCCTGAATCAATGTGGGAATTCCTAATCTTCCGGCCATTCTCAAAGTTGGCCCACTAGCATACCCTCCAACACCTACAACCACATTGGGCTTAAACTGTATGATTATTTTACGGGCTAAAATCTGACTTTGAAACACCCTAAAAAGTACTATTATATTTTTAAGAGGATTTTTACGATCAAATCCGCTTATTGGCAATCCCTTTATTGGATAACCAGCTTTCGGAACGTAACTCATCTCCATACGATTTTCAGCTCCCACAAAAAGTATATCAGCATCTGGAGTAATCTCCTTAATTGCATTTGCAATAGAGATAGCGGGGAAAATATGTCCTCCTGTACCTCCTCCGCTTATTATCACTCCTGTTTTTTTACTCATAATCCGAGCTCTTATATATCTGAAACCTTATTGGTTTCGGTTTCTAACTCTTTCTTAGACTCCTCCGCATCTAAACCTCTGCTTACTCCCAATATTATTCCTATGTAAACACAATTAATCAGAATAGATGTTCCACCCTTACTAATCAGAGGCAAAGGTTGCCCGGTAACAGGCATTAATCCAACTGCCACCGCCATATTCATAAGTGCCTGAGTCCCAATAAGCATAGCAACTCCCATCAACAAATAAGCAGAAAAGCGAGTCTTACATCGTCGTGCTATTCTACCAACCCTTATAATAATTGATATGTAAAATAATAAAACAGCCACTCCTCCCACTAATCCTAGTTCTTCTATAATAATGGCATAAATAAAGTCACAACTAGCCTCTTGGACAAAATCACGTTCATCAGAATTACCCGGGAATTTGCCAAAAATATTACTAGTTGCTATGGCAATATTTGCATGAGTCTCCTGTGGTTTCTCTCTAGCTACAGTCAACGCATACTCTCTTGGCGATATTTTTTTATCATGCTCAAAATAATCAACAACTCTAGCCTGCCATGTGGGGAAACGACTTGGCAGCGATAAATTTTGCATTTTTTCCGGAGGTATAAATAGCATAAATGCTATTATAATTATACCACCACCTACAACTGTAAAGAATAATAATAACAATTTTTTCCACGGAACTCGCCCAATGTACATCATAAGAAAAACCACTAAGCTTAACAATAAAGCTGTGGACAAATTTTCAACCATAATAAAAACACCAAATCCCGCTGTTAGAGCTATAATACGCCAAAAAGTTCTATTTTGAGAGAGTTTGTCATTACCCATTTCAGCTAACATTGCTGCTACACTTGTAACTACCGCCATCTTGGCAAGTTCAGAGGGCTGAAAGTTTATAAAACCTAGATCTATCCATCTAGAGGCAGTAGAATTTCCTAGTCCTTTTATAAATAGATATAATAACATTACTGCAGATATGGGCACAAGAAAGAAAGGAATAACTCTATAATATCGGTAGGGAATCAAGTGTACAAAATAGACAATAATAGAGCCTAAAGTAAGGTGAAGACAGTGATTAAGTATAGGAGCCCAATAACTCTCCTTACCAAATGTAAGTCTACTACTTGCACTGAAAACCTCTATTACCGATATTATACAGAGTAATAGAAATATAAACCAAATTCCTAAGTCACCTTTTAAATATTTTTTTCCTGCCTTCCCCATATATATATAAATCTTATAAAGCTCTTACACACTCTTTGAACTGATTACCTCGATCCTCATAATTAATAAATAGATCAAAACTGGCACAGCAGGGGCTAAGTAATACAACTTGGCCCTTTTTCGCCATATCTTTTGCTGCTATAACAGCGTCCGACATTGTTTTAACATCGATTATCGGAATATCAAATCCATCGAAAAAATCATGAAGTTTTTTATTATTAAGACCTAAAAAAACCAGGCCCTCGCACTTCTCTCGTACCAGATTAGCTATTTCACTATAATCATTCCCCTTATCCTCCCCCCCCAATATTAGAACTGTCTTAACCGGCATACTCCGTAACGCATACCAACAACTATTAACATTAGTAGCTTTAGAATCGTTTATATAATCTACACCGTGAACTCTTGCCACTTTTTCCATTCTATGTTCTACTCCCTTAAAGGTTTGAAGGGCCATTTTTATAGTCTCGTTCTTTATTCCGGCAATATTTGCAGATATTCCCGCTGCCATTGAGTTATAAAGATTGTGTTTACCTGTAAGGGCAAGAGATTCCTGTTCCATATTAAAAGAGACCGGATACGTAAACCATAGTTTATTCTCTTCAACATAAGATGTAAGTCCAGCTGCCTTAGCCTCAGCAAAAGGATAAAGCTTGGCCATCAATCCATATTTTTTCAGCTCTTTCTGAATTATTGGGTCATCATTCCAGTAGACAAATGCATCATCTTTAGTCTGGTTACGGATAATACGCATTTTAGAATCTATATAGTTGTTCATTTTATTATCATACCTGTCAAGATGGTCGGGTGTTATATTAATAATAACAGCAATATCTGCTTTAAAATTGAACATATTATCCAACTGGAAACTACTCAATTCTATAATGTAGTAATCATGTTGATATTCTGCTATCTGCCATGCTAAACTGTTACCTATATTTCCTGCAAGCCCTACGTTTAATCCAGCCATTTTAAATATGTGATAAATTAGCGATGTTGTGGTAGTTTTTCCATTACTTCCGGTAATACAAACCATCTTAGCATTGGAATATCGTCCAGCGAACTCAATCTCAGAAATTATTGGTCTACCAGTCTCTCTGTATTTAACAATTATAGGGGCATCGTTAGGTATTCCTGGGCTTTTTATCAACTCATCGGCTAATAAAATCTTCTCTTCATTGTGTCCCGATTCCTCCCACTCTATAGAGCGTGAATCAAGCTCCTTTTTGTAATACTCTTTAATTGATGAAGAATCTGATACAAAAACCTCTAATCCCATATTTTTAGCAAGAATGGCTGCGCCTGTACCGCTCTCGCCCGCTCCCAGAACAACTACTCTTTTTGTCATTACTACTATCTTATTTTCAAAGTCAATATTGTCAATGCCGCTAAGCCTATACTTACAATCCAAAATCTCAATGTTATCTTTGTTTCGTGATATAACTGTTTTGGTCCTGTAAACCTTATTTTACATCCCGGATCATATTTTTGAACATAACTTATTGGAGTTCTAAAATGATCATGGATAGGTGTTCTCTTCCAAAGACGTCGCCTGAAACCCCTCTTTTTCCATATCTTATAGTAAGATTTTTGAAAAATGACCGAAAGGCTCTCTATTACAAATATTCCGCAAAGAATAGGTAGTAGTAACTCTTTATGAATACATATTGCAGCAACAGCTATAATACCTCCTATTGTTAGACTTCCGGTATCGCCCATAAAAATTTGAGCCGGATAGAAATTATACCATAAAAATCCTATAAGAGCACCTACAAATGCGAATATAAACACCACTATCTCTTGACTGCCCGGTATATACATAAGGTCAAAATGGCCGGAAAGCACAACATTACTGGACACATACGCCAAAATACCTAACGTAACACCTATTATAGCTGAATTCCCCACTGCCATTCCATCCATACCATCGTTTAGATTTGCTCCATTCGATACGGCAGTTACCAAAAATATTGTCATGAGTACAAAGAATATCCATCCTGCTTTATACTTAAGGGGTTCACCAAGCCAGTTGAACATATCTGAATAATTCAAATTGTGATTCTTAAAAAAAGGAATTGTGGTTCTGGTAGATTTTACATCGGGAGTTTTTACTATAACCTCCATGTTGTTTTCTATTCTTATACTAACCTTCTCATTTATAACAACCGAAGGACTATAACGTAGAGTCAATCCAACAATCAACCCCAAAATCACCTGGCTTATTATTTTATATCTACCTTTAATGCCCTCTTTGTTTTTCTTAAATGTCTTTATATAATCATCGGCAAATCCCACTGCCCCAAGAAATAGTGTGGTAAAAATCATCAAGATCATATAAACGTTACCAAGTCTACCTACAAGTAGACAAGGAATAACAATGGCGGCAATAATAATTACTCCACCCATTGTGGGTACACCCACCTTATTCACATTGAACGGATCTAAAGACTCATCTCGCTGAGTCTCTAATATTTGGTGACGTTTTAATAAATTTATAAAGTACTCCCCCAACCATGCCGAGATAATCAATGATAGCACTAATGCAAAGATAGCTCTGAAGGTTACATATGTGAACATTCCTGCACCGGGAAAATCAAATAACCTCTCTAATTGTTCAAAAAGATAGTACAGCATATTCCGGATTTATTCTAAAATCTGTTCAAAAAATTCTTTTATTATCTCCTTATCATCAAAATGGTGCTTGATTCCTTTAACCTCTTGATAGTTTTCATGACCCTTTCCTGCCACCAAAATCACATCGCCCTGTTTAGCCAACAAACAAGCACTCCTTATAGCCTCCCTACGATCAATTATAGTAATAACTTTTTTCATATCTTGTAATGTAAGCCCTGCTAACATATCATTTACAATTTCTTGCGGTTCCTCAAATCTTGGATTGTCAGAGGTTATTATTACCTTATCGCTCAGCTTTACACTCTCCTGAGCCATAAGTGGACGCTTACCTTTATCACGGTTCCCTCCCGCTCCCACCACCGTGATTATTTCTCCTTTATCTTCAATAATCTCCTGTATTGATGTTAAAACATTAACTAAGGCATCGGGTGTATGAGCATAGTCAACTATAGCAATAACTCCATTAATAGAGCGTATCGACTCAAAACGTCCGCTTACGGGGAGAAGCAGGCTAAGTTTTGTAAGAGCCTCTCTCTTGTCAAGTCCAAGTATGCAGGCTGCTCCATACACAGCAAGCAAATTACTTGCATTAAATTTGCCTATAAACCTAACAAACACCTCTTGCCCATTAATCTCCAGTAACATACCATCAAAATGAGATTCCAGAAGTTTACCCTTATAATCACTTATACCTCTCAAAGAGTAGGTAAACACATTAGCTTTAGTATTTTGGACCATAACCAATCCATTCTTATCATCTAAATTGGTTATTACAAAAGCATCCTTTTTTAAGTCGTCGAAAAAAATCTTTTTTGCTTTCAAATAATTATCAACACTCTTATGATAATCAAGATGATCTCGGGTAAGATTGGTAAAAATTGCTCCAACAAATTTCAATCCTCCTACTCTTTTTTGAATTATGGCATGCGAACTACACTCCATAAAAACATACTTACACCCCTCGTCAACCATCCTACTCAGGAGTTTGTTCAAAGTAACCGCATCAGGAGTAGTATGATCGGTATCTACCAACTCTTTATCAATATAATTACAAACAGTTGATATAAGGCCGCATTTATAACCAAAAAGCCTAAACATCTCATATAGTAATGTGACAATTGTAGTCTTCCCGTTTGTTCCGGTAACACCTACAAGTTTCAATTTAGATGTGGGATCGTTATAGAATCTGGTTGAAATCTCCCCCACCACACTCTCGGAGTCTCTAACTTTCACGTATGTTACGGAATTAACCGGGCATTCAGGAAGAGTTTCGCAGAGAATCGCCACCGCTCCTTTAGCTATGGCCATATCAATATAGGAGTGACCATCAAAAGTGGTACCAAGCATTGCAATAAATATATCTCCCGCTTTTATTTGACGAGAATCTATACAAACGCCCCTTATCTCTCTAGAGGTATCGCCTAGAACAGAAATTACAGAAATTTTCTTAATCAGATCACTCAACCTCATAATGTAAAAATTTAAATTCTTAATTTAATTGTAATACTTGCTCCCTTGTTTACTCTTTCGCCTGCTCTTATACTTTGGCTATACACTTGACCTATACCCTGTATTATCACTTTAAATCCTAAACTCTCAAGTAAATATAATGCATCCTCAGCCCCCATTCCCGCCACATTGGGAACTAGGTTATTTTTATAATTTTTCTCTGTTAAAATCAGCATATTATTATACTTGGTTGCTACTCCCCAAATAGTCTCATTACTACCCGAAATATTATCATTCCATTCAATCGGTAGTTTTAACTTCTTTAACACCTGAGACGCCTTATTTAAATCGCCTGATAACACTTTTGGCATCATCTCTCTTATTGTATCTTTTGCCAATAATAAATCTCTAGTATGAGTTCTAGCCATAACTTTCTCAGATATCTCATTAAAAACGGGACCGGCCATCCCTCCACCCGAAGCTATACCCCCAATTATCCTTATAGCCACCATACAACTATATTTTGGTTTGTCGGCCGGAAAATATCCACAAAATGAGACTAAATAGTTTGTTCCCCCCATCTTGTACCCGGCAGTTCCTTTAGAAACCTGAGCCGTTCCTGTCTTACCCGCTACACTAAAAAATTTTGATCCGGCCTGCTTTCCCAAACCTTCGCTTACCACTCTTTCAAGCATATATTTCATATCTCTAAGAGTTTTATCTGAACAGATTTTCTTATTAACTATAGTTACCGGATACTCTTTTATCACCCTACCATCCTTCTGTACCCTTGTAACAAGACGCGGCTCCACCATCTTCCCATTATTGGCTATAGCATTATAAAATACCAGAGTATTGATAACCGGCAACTGAGTATTATATCCTATTGACATCCAGGGTAAACGAGTAGCATCCCAGTATTCTACCTGATTAACATGTTTAATAATTGGTGCTCCTGTTCCTACTAATTGTAAATCAAAATGCTTATCTATCCCTATTTTACAAACTCCCTGAATAAATTTTTCAGGGTCGTCTTTATATTTATCATTGATAAGCCTGGCTGTACCTATGTTAGAAGAGTACATTAGAACCTCCGGAACCGAAAGCACTCCATATCCTCCGTGATTTCGATTGTGATCTTGCATCTCTACTCCCGAAAATTTATACACTCCATTATTGCAGTCTACATGGTCATCAATAGAAATTAAGCCATCCTCTAAAGCCACCATGATTGATATTGGTTTAAATGTTGAACCTGGCTCCAGGATATCTCTTACTGCATTGTTCTGCATCTCATAATATCTTCCGTTGTCGGAACGAGTCAAATTGGCTATCGCTTTTATATCTCCAGTATTTACCTCCATCAAAATAGCAACTCCAGACACCGCTTCAAGAAATTCTAGCTCTTTAAGCAAAGCCCTATTCACTATATCTTGCATCTCTACATTAAGCGTGGTAACAATATCGCTTCCATCTACCTGAGGTTTGTCCGGCACTATTCTAAGAGTATTCTGAATACGTTCCTGATGGCCTATTCCGGGTTTTCCCCTTAGCAATGAATCAAAAGAGAGTTCTAATCCATACCTAGCCGAATCAATAGCTCCAAAAAGATCTCCAAGTGTTCTTGTTGCCAAAGATTCAAAAGGTTTTTTTCTTGAAATACTATGGTTCTCGCTATAAAACCAACCTTCGTACCTCCCACTAAACCACACCAAATTCTTTATAGATTTATACTGATTATATGTAACGGCCGCTCTATTAGGCAACAATGGATAATGTCGGCTTAATTGATTTTTACCGTTTCTAAAATGATTTTTAAACTCCTGTTCAGATATATTCGGATATATTCCATTTAAAGCTTTGCTTATAGCCAACAGATTGTTAGAAAAGAGCGTGTCTTTTCTGTGTTGATCAGATAATCTACGTTTCTCATTCTTTTCACTCGACAGGAAGTCTAAATATATTCTGTATTGCGGCATACTGCTGGCCATAAGCAATCCATCATCGCTCAATATATTTCCTCTTCTGGGGGGTATTACTATATTCCAAACTACAGAATTTTTAGAAACATCGTTCCAATACTGCCTCTCAGCAAACATCACAATAATAGTCTTAGCTATAACAGCCACTCCAACCATACTCAGTAGTATAAGTACTGTGAAATATCGCGAGAATATCTTTTTACGCTCCTTTACCATACATATAGTACTTTCAATCAGGTAATAAAAAGGGTGGATCCGCAGAAATTTTTAATCCTAAGCCATCTTCTCTAACAACGCTTTCAATATAAGAGGGTTTACTCTTTGCAGAGACATTACTGGTTGTGTTAAGAGCCTGATATTGAATATCTATCAACTCTTTTCGGAGCTCCTCAATAGTAATCATATCTCTTTGACTGTCATACCTGTTACCGATATACAAAATAGTACAAGCCATAATTAATACAAGTAATTTTATTTGTCGTCTGAATAATTCTGTATTCAACAGATCGCCACCCATAATCTGTTTTAAAGATATTTTTGGTTGTTGCTCTTTTATTTTTTCCTCCTCTTCCATATCGGTTTTAATAAAATTTTTCTGCAATTCTCAATTTTGCACTTCTTGAACGAGGGTTTTTATTTAGCTCCGTAACATCTGGCACTAGTGGCTTTCCCAACACCTTAAAAGGAACCTTACGATTACCAAAAAAATCCTTCTCAATTTTTCCGTCAACATTACCACTACGCATAATATTTTTAACAATACGATCCTCTATAGAGTGATAAGTTATCACCACCAAACGACCTCCAGGTTTAAGCAGTTCCACACTATCTGATAACATCTCGCATAAAGCAGCAATCTCCTGATTTACCTCTATTCGTAATGCCTGATATATTTTTGCCAGATCTTTTTTTATTCGCTCTCTTCCAATAACAGGCATAATAATCTCTTGAAGTTGGCCGGTAGTATTGATTATAGAAGCCTCTCTATTTTTCACTATAGCAGAGGCTATTTTACGAGAATTTCTTAATTCTCCATACATATATAAAATATTGGCCAGCGCCTGTTCGGAATAATTATTTATCACATCAACAGCACTCATACCTCCACTCTGATTCATGCGCATATCAATTGGGCCATCAAAGCGGAAAGAAAAACCTCTAGTGCTATTGTCAAAATGATGCCAAGAAACTCCCAAATCGGCTATTATACCATCTACTCTCTCTACATTGTAATAGCGCAAAAAGTTCCGCATATAGCGGAAATTACTATAAACAAAAGTAAATCGACTATCCTGAACAATATTCCTCATAGTATCAGAGTCTTGGTCAAAACCATATAGATGCCCTGTTTCTTTTAACCTTGAGACAATTTTGTGTGAATGTCCTCCACCACCAAAAGTGGCGTCAACATAAACTCCTCCGGGGTCCACTATAAGAGCATCAACACTCTGTTGGAGAAGAACCGGCACGTGATATGTCTCATTTGTGTCCACTGTTCTTTTATGTTAATAATTAATTTCACTCTGACATCAATTTCTTAATGCTGTCAGCAAATTCCTTATCGGTCATAAATGGTTCGCATTTCTCTTCAGCATTGAGAGTAGCAGCCCAAATCTCTACCGTTTGCTCCATACCCACAAAAATAACATCTTGATCGATACCAACCTTATCCAACATATTTCTGGATAATAAAATTCTACCGCTACTATCTAAAGAGATCTCTTGCGCTTCTGAAACGAGTTTACGATAAACCTTCTGTTGAGTGGCATCAAAACGGCTCAATCTACTACGCACATTCTCCACCTCAATTCTCCACTGATTCTCGGGATAAACAACCAGGCAATTCTCAAAAATATCTTTTCGAACCACAAGACGCTTCTCATTAACCTCCTGTAAAACGCGACGAAATCCTGCCGGAAAAAATACCCTATTCTTTACATCAAGTTTAGCACTCATCTGCCCGATAAAACTCATAACTCAAATTTTAATCGATTCACAGAGACAAACATAGCAATTATTCGCCACTTCACCCCACATTACCCCACTTTTTTTCAAAAAAGTTATAAACAGCTACTTAAATCTATAAGGAACTATCTATCAGCTATTTATTGTTGCTTTGTTAAAGTATTACGTTAGTGCATTTCATCACTTTCAGCCATAATTTTCTCCGCACGTTTTAGAGCAATATCTATATGAGTACAAATGTTCTCCTCACCTATCATTTCGATAAATCCTGATTTCACCAATACATCCATAACATTCTGGTTAACTCCTGATAGTACTATAGGTATTTTCATTTTTTGAGAGATTTTACACAGATTTGTTAAGTTGTGAACACCGGTAGAGTCAATAAAAGGAACCTTTCTCATTCTAATAATTCTTACTTTAGGATTGTTCCCTGTTTCAATCATAACCTCTTCAAATTTATTGGCTATTCCGAAAAAATAAGGACCATTAATCTCGTACACTTGAACCCCTTTAGGTATTATCAAACTCTCGCTTACATAAAAGATATCGGTATCCTCTGCAGGATCAATTTCGTCAGAAATAACCGAAACATTTGTGGTCTCTGCCATACGGCGCATAAAGAACAAGCAGGCTATTAACACTCCCGCCTGTATAGCCACTGTAAGATCAAATATAACTGTAAGCAAAAATGTTACAAACAATACCACTATATCAGATTTAGGATTTCGTAAAATGGCCCTGAAACTACGCCATTCACTCATGTTATAAGATACTACTACTAAAATTCCTGCCAGACAAGACATAGGTATAAATTTAACATATGGCATCAAAAAAACAAAAATCAAAGCTAAAACAATAGAGTGAATTATTCCTGCTACAGGGGTGCGTCCTCCATTATTTATATTGGTCATGGTTCGGGCAATTGCTCCGGTAGCGGGAATACCCCCTATAAAAGGAATTACCATATTGGCTAATCCCTGTCCTATAAGTTCTTGATTACTATTATGTTTATCGCCTATAACACCATCGGCCACAGCAGCCGATAGTAGAGATTCGATTGCGCAAAGCATAGCAATTACTAAGGCTGGGGATGCTAACGAACGTATACTCTCAAAAGTTATACCCGGAACCTCAGCTACGGGAATCTCAGAATTAATAGAAAATCTATCTCCTATAGTCTCTATTCCCATAACTCCTATTTTCTTAAGAAGCATAACAATTAGTGTCATAAAAATTATAGCGACAAGAGATCCGGGAATTTTTTTATTGATTTTTGGAGTAATTATTATAATAAGTATACTGATCACTCCCACCATTAAAGCCCACCAATTCACTGTGTGTATATTCTCTAAATAGAGACTCCATTTGGCTACAAAGCTTGCCGGTAAATTGTCTATACTCATTCCAAACAGATCTTTAATCTGAGTTACAAAAATAGTCAAAGCTATACCACTTGTAAAACCTACAATAATAGGATAGGGTATGTATTTAATTATTGAACCAAGACGTAATACTCCCATAAGAATTAAAAACGTCCCTGCCATAAAAGTAGCTACATAGAGACCATTCATGCCGTACTCCTGTATAATTCCATATACAATTACTATAAAAGCACCTGTAGGCCCTCCTATTTGAACTTTACTGCCTCCAAAAAAAGATATAAGAAACCCTGCTACAATTGCTGTAATAATTCCCGCCTCCGGAGTTGCTCCGGAGGCAATTCCAAATGCAATAGCAAGAGGCAGAGCAACTATTCCTACAATAATACCTGCCATCAAATCGGCAAAAAAACTGTCTTTATTGTATCTCTTTAAAGTTTCAAAAAGTTTAGGTTTAAAATTTTTCATCTTTGTTGTTTACATTTTAGTGTACAAAGTTAATATATTAAACCGCTCGTTATATTTTCATTTCTTACTAACTTCGTTATAACGAATATAACATTTTTTTTCGAAAGGAGAAATTGAGATAGAGAGACTATTTAGGACAGAAAAAGCTTAATCAAAAAGAGGGATACTAACCAAATTAATATCCCCCTTTTATTAAAAAATAGTTTTATTTACCTATAGGTTACTTTGATTGTTTGAAGTGTTGTAATATCAGATGAATTTCCATAAAGAATTTCATAATCGCCCTTTAGTGGACGCATAGATTCACTGCTATCGTCAAACCACTCAAAACTTTCACTATTCAGTGTAATTGCAACTTTATTAGTTGCACCCACAGGCACAGCTACACGTTCAAAAGCACGCAAAGTCCTGACAGGACCCTCCTGGTCGGACGGGCGACGCAGATAAACTTGTACCACCTCTTCACCATCCATTTTGCCTATGTTACTAACAGGAATGGTCAGAGTAATCTGCTTACCATCTTTAATACTTTTGCGACTAAGTTTCGCCTTGCCAAATTGGAAAGTGGTGTAACTCAAACCATAACCAAAAGCGAACAGAGGCTTCTCTTCCATATAACGATAGGTTCGGTTTTTCATTGAATAATCTTCAAAATCTGGCAATTGGCCAACATTTTTATAAAAGGTTACAGGAAGTTTACCTGCAGGATTATATTCACCATACAAGACACTTGCCACAGCCTCTCCTCCAGCCTGACCGGGATACCATGCCTGAACAATAGCTTCGCAATTCTCTGATTCGGGAACAAGAGCTATAGCTGAACCGGAAAAGTTGACAAAAACTATTTTTTTACCGGCTGCTTTGAGTTTTGCTACCAGTTGGCGTTGAACTTCAGGTAACTCTATATCGGTACGGTCTCCTCCCTTAAATCCGGAAATATTCACATTCATCTCCTCTCCTTCAAGTTTTGGAGATATACCACCGGCAAAGATTACCACATCAACATCTTTAACACGCTCTACAGCAATATCCAAATTTACAGGTACATCATTACCTATATCAAAATCAAGAGATGTAGTACCTACTGTACTTGGAAAAGCAAACTTAAGCTTTAAATAGTAACTCTCACCTTCAACCACATCAAAAGTATAGTTCAAACTTGAAGCACGCATTCCGGAACGTATGGGAATTTCCGTATCGTTAATAAAAAAGCTGACCACACCAGTAGTTTGAAGTCTGATATCAACCGCACCGGTTTTTTCCGGTTTGAATTGAGCCTCGTAAAGTGCAGAAAAATTATGTATATTCACATTTGCCAAGAAAGTAGTAGCTCCAGCTGTTGTAAAACGGAAAGGAGTAGTTATATAGGTCTCAGCAAAAGGCTCTCCTTCCGATTCCGGATTGTTCCAATAGGTCGCTTTAAATCCACGGTTACCCTCAAAAGAACAGAGATTGATAAGACTCTGACGAGTTGTAAGAGAGGTGTGATCACATCCCAATTCATAAATAAAATCTGTCTCGGGTATACGATTTTGCAGAGCCTCAAGCAGAGTAACCGTATGTGAAGGAGTTCCGTTATAATTTCCCCACTGCATAATAGAATCATTAGCATTCGGTCCCATAAGTGCTATCTTCAATCCATCTTTTAGAGGTAAAATATTGTTTTTATTTTGAAGTAAAACCATACTTTTTTGAGCCATTTTAAGTGCCAGTGCCTTGTGTTCATCACAATCTACAACACTATAAGGTATTTTAGTCCAACTAACATCTTCATCCATCTCGCCTAATTCAAAACGTGCCTTCATAACTCGTCTCAATGAAACATCCACATCAGACTCTTTAATTAAACCATCCTGTACCGCCGCAGGTAAATTACTCAGATTCTGACCACACTCTAAATCTGTTCCACTTAAAACAGCACTTGCCGAAGCCTCTTTAGCATTAGCATGAGTCTCGTGATGACCCTTGGACCAAAAATCATTTATAGCCCAACAGTCAGAAACTACTACGCCATCAAACCCCCACTCCTCACGCAATATCTTATTCAAAAGAAGATCGCTTCCGCAACAAGGTTCACCTTCGTAACGATTATATGCGCACATAATCTCTTTTACATTAGCCTTCTGAACTAAATCCTTAAATGCCGGTAAATAGGTCTCTCTCAAATCGCGTAATGCAATATTTTCAGCATTATATTCATGACGATTCCATTCCGGCCCTGAGTGAACAGCAAAATGTTTTGCACAGGCATGCAATTTATCGTACTCTGACTCTTCAGGCCCTTGCAAACCTCTTACTACGGCCATTCCCATTTGTCCCGCCATATATGGATCTTCACCATATGTCTCTTGTCCACGCCCCCAACGAGGATCGCGAAAAATATTTATATTGGGTGTCCAAAATGTTAGGCCCTGATACTGACGCATACCACTACCACGGTCATTAGCAGCAGCTTTAGCACGAGCCTCGTCCGACACAGATGTAAACACTTCAAAGAGCAACTCTTTATCAAACGACGCAGCCATACCAATAGATTGAGGATACACAGTTGCCAAACCAGCTCTAGCCACTCCATGACAAGCCTCGTTCCACCAGTTGTAAGCTTTTATCCCCAAACGAGGAACTGCAGCCGAAGAGTGTTGCATTAACGATGCCTTTTCATTTAGAGTAAGTCTATCCACAATATCGACAGCTCGCTCAGTAGGTGACAGCAACGGGTTCTGATAAGGCAATACCTGAGCCATCAAAGGTAAAAATGCCAACAGACATCCTAAGCTAACAAAAAATCTTTTTTTTCTTTTCATTCCTTGTAATTTATTCGTGAGTAATGTATTATCTCTATTTTTCAAAGATAATTGTCTGTACGTGATAAATAGATGTTTTGATATTTTTTAACTTTTTGTTTTATTTTGTATTAATAATATCTACATTATTAACCATGTAAGTATTTAAAAAAAGTTATAATAAACCCTGTTTTTGCATCTCGAACACTGTAAGTTCAAGCTCTTTATACCACTCCTCTCCGAATTTAGCCACTAAAGGTTCTCTCAAAAATTTATAGAGTGGGACATGCTCTTTTTCCCCTTTTTTAACAGCCTCGTTGCAAATATTCCATCTATTATAGTTTAAACACCACATATCCCCAATCCTCTTTACTCTTATAGGATACAGATAACAAGATATAGGTTTAATAAAAGAGCATCTATTCTCTCTGTAGGCCTTCTCTATTGAACAATAACAACAATCTTTCTCGTCGCGATATACAAACACACACTCTTTTCTACCAATTATAGAAATTACTAAATCTCCCTCGGCATCGATATAAGTTACGCCTTGATTGTCAATAACCTCTCTGGCCTCTGGTGATAGATCATCCCAAATAATAGGAAGTATACTCTTTATCTGCTCTGCCTCTTTCTCCGATATAGGCGCTCCGGCATCTCCCTCTACACAACAGGCTCCAGCACACTTGGTTAAGTCACAACTAAACTTTTTTGTAAGTAGATCTAAAGAGACAATTACATCCTGTATCTGTATCATTTAATGAAAAAAATGGGCTGTTAACAGCATTAAATAAAAAAATGAAGTGCTCTTGAGGTCAGATTATGCTGTTTTTAGCACTCCAAAAACGTGATCCGTGGCAGACTCGAACTGCCGACCTCTTGCCTGTCAAGCAAGCGCTCTAAACCAACTGAGCTAACAGATCAAAATAACATTACAAAGTTATAAAAAAACTATAAGCATACAATCAGTAGAAGAAATAATAGAAAAAAAACCGTCGTCCTGTTTGCTAAATTTTATTGTTGTATCTAGTTTAAAAAACTTAGATTATCATTTCTAGTTAGTAAATTTGCAGCATGAAGAGAATAAAAAAAATTATCTTAAAAACAGTTCTTCTATTTTTGGCATTGTCAATCCTGCCCGTTATTGCCTACCGATTTCTACCCGTATATATTACTCCACTAATGGTAATTAGACATGTTAAAAATGACTCGCCCATTCATCATAAATGGACTCCGATAGAAAACATCTCCCCACATCTTATACATGCAGTTGTTGCATCAGAAGACAATCTATTTCTAACACATAGAGGATTCGATACAAAAGCTATCCGAGAAGCAATCGGAGAAGCAAAAAAAGGGAATAAAAATAGAGGTGCAAGCACCATTACCCAGCAAACAGCTAAAAATATTTTTCTTTGGCCTAATCGTTCTTGGGTTAGAAAAGGTCTGGAAGCCTATTTTACAATATTAATAGAGATTATTTGGAGTAAAGAGAGAATAATGGAAGTATATCTAAATTCTATCGAAATGGGTAATGGAATATATGGAGCATGGGCGGTTGCAGAACAACATTTTAATACCACTCCAGACAAGTTAACCCGTAGTCAGTGTGCTCTTATTGCCGGATCATTACCCAACCCATTAATAATGAGCTCAAAAAAACCATCACCTTATCTTTTGAGAAGACAATCTGCAATTTTACGAAACATGAATAATATTGGTCGGGTAAAATTCGAACAAAAATAATTTTAGATAATTACCATCTTCCTCCGGCCCCACCACCACCAAATCTACCACCACCAAAACCACCAAAACCACCGCCAAAGCTACCAGAAGATCTTCTACCGCCATAGCCTCCACCAAAAAATATCCAAGGGTTAACACCGCCTCTATGTGTAGTGTTATTTCCGGAGTCGTCATTTCCACTATTTTTCTTCCTATTAAGAAAGAGCAAAAAGAAAAACAAAAGTAAAATTATAATAAGTGATAAGACAACAGCTGCTTCTGATTTCTTTTCTCTATTTATATCAACCTCTCCCTTAGATAACCTATACAAGTAATCTACTCCTGCTTTTGTTCCACCAAAATATTCATTTCGGATAAAATAGGGAATCATTATTTGGTCTGAAATTCTTTTAGCTACAGCATCGGGTATAACACCTTCTAGTCCACGACCAACCGCTATGAATAGGTTACCACTATTCTCTATTGTTTTAGGCCTAATAACTATTACAATACCATTATCAAAAGTGGCCGAACCAACACCCCATTTCTCACCCAGCTCTGTTGCGTAGCTTGCAATATCTATATCTCCTAAATCGATTACACTAACTACACATATCTGATTAGACGTTGAATCGTCTATCATAACTAAATAGTTTTCTAATTCAGCTCTCTGATTAGTAGTAAAAATACCCGCAAAATCGTTTAACAAACGCGGAGGATATGGCCTTTCCGGTATTTGAGAGAATAAATTTACTCTTATAAAACATAATAATATGAGTAT
>DASRNO010000049.1:0-7029 GCA_035647375.1 Bacteroidaceae bacterium | reverse complement strand
ACCACCAACTGTCAAATCAGCACTTTTGAGAATTGAAAGAAAACAGATTTCATTAGATATTGGGCTTAAGGTTAAGTACTTAAATTTTGTTTCGTATATGTTACAAAAACCTGATTTAACAGTCAAAACAGCTATGAAGTCCATATTCAGAAAAAAACAAGTTAGGTCAATTTCGGAAAATTTTGGAGTTGACCTTAACTCCAAAATTGTCTGTTTGACTCCAAATCAATGGAAGAATTGTTTTTTAGAAATGCTCGAAGTTGTTCCTGAAAAGTTTCATCCGTCATAACTAAATTTTAGATATGTTTAAATTTTCTATGGAGGAGTGTCGTTTTTTTTAGCTGACGCACAACAATTTACTTAAACTATAAAAACCCCTCTCTGGTGGATTAATTGTTATATTCCAAGACTTTTTTTTGTTCTATCCACAATTCTTGAACAACTTTTTCCGTCTATATATTTATGAAATTTTTGAACCGTTTTGCTACTTGGAACATAATAAGAACGTTTGTCTAATACATCCAAAAGCTCTTGCCAATTATCTGTTCTCACTCCCTCTTGTTCATAATAATCAAACTGAAGTGGACGCTCTAATGAAACATAATCATCATAATCAAAAGGAGCCAGTATTATAGGTTTTTTCAACAGTAAAAAATCAAAATAGATACTAGAAAAATCGGTTATTAGAATATCCATCTCTTTAATAAAGAGATAAAGATCATCGTAATCATTGTCAGTTATATTAATAAACCGCTCATTTTTTATCTCTATAGAGGCAGTTTGATCATAAAAATGACCTTTGTTGAGAAATACATAATCCCCCTTTTCTAATATCTCAAAAAAATATTCTCTATCAAATCCAAACCCCTCAAACCCATTAAACGGAGAGTTTTTTCTTGCATTTATTCTGTGTGTTGGCATATATATAATAAATGTAGCGGTGGGAAATTTCTTTCTTAAAATAACCGCTGCCTCATCGCTCTTTTCGCTAAACAACATATCATTTCTCGGGTATCCCTCTACCCATATACGGTTCTCATCTACCTGAAACCCGGACATAAAAAAACGGGAAAAAAAATCGCCGGTATTCAAAATCGCATCTTTTCCGGGACTATTCTCGTAGGGAAAGAGAACTTTATTAATCCAAACTTTTATTTTCTTGAATCTGGAATAGTGTGCCCATTTAAATCTTTTTTCGTCTGCCATTATACATTTCAACCCTACACCATGCCATAGCCACACCGCAAAAGCTCCATTCAAGCAAAGGGCATTTGTATCTTTGGGCGATGTGGTAATAAAAACGGCTCCGGCATTAAGAGAGAGCAAAATACCTCTAATAGAATTGTAATATTCAACCGGTTTACCCTCGCTTTTTAGCCGTTTATAGACAGCTCTATCTTTTGTTATCCATACAGCTTTTATATCCGGATGGTTAGTAAGAACATATTCATATATAGCTCTTGAATTATCTGAATACCTTAATCCAAACCATGAGCCAAATATCCAGCTCTTTTTTTTACGGGGCAACAAACGTTCTAAATACCAAAAAGGTAAAAACAGCACCCCACCAATACTCTTTATTACCAATTCAAAAAAACTCTCCTCTTTCATTTTCTCGAAAAATTATTCCTCTTCTAAAATTAATATTTTTGATACGCTCTCCCTCACCATTACAACCTATTCAGGCTTTTTTATAGCTGCCAAAGATACATAGTTTTACAGGCAATTCATAACCAATAAAAAATTCGTTAAGCGATTGTAATAGAAATTATGTTAAACAAATTCTCGATAAAAGTGTCTGGAATGATTCTCTCTGAAAAAGGCGTATATAATATCTGGACTGTGTTGATATAATGAAGCTGTTCAGATATGTTTATACCACACATTCATGCTTTCAATACCTCCGGCTATATTTGTGTTATTTTTTAAACACCCGGCAAAAATATAACCTGAACTCAAAAAAGTTCTGTTCATAGGCATAGACTCCATACGAGCAATTGAATAGAGGGTTTTAATATCTCTTTTCTGCATATCCACTTCCATCCGATCTAATAAAATTTTTGACAATCCCAACCCTCTGGCAGAGTCTAAGACAGCAAAATCGGTCATTTCTGCATTTTGGTTATCTCTATCCATCTCAGCCGATGAGACTGACATAAGCAGAGAATCTATATATATACCATAATAGAGAACACTATTACACATTGTCTCATATATATACTTTTTTTTATGTATGGGAAAAGGGTATGAGTCAAAAACCTGACGGAATAGTGCTGATATATCAGATATATCGCTCTCATCCAACTCTTTAGCCTGATACCGACCGGATGTTACAGAAGTTTTTTTATTCTGATATTTCTCAATGAATAACTTAAAATCGTCCAACTTCTTAGAATTAATTTTTTTTCGAGCACTATTTAGGTATTTAGCTACAAAATAACAGCTATCTCTATTATTGTAAAAACGGGGCACTACAGCCTCAATGGAGTAACCTTTATCTAAAAAATTATTCACTCCTCTCTTTGGTATCTTACCCACAATTTTTGAATAACCTTTAGTATATGCTTTTTCCGTTAATCTTCTTACCGTATCCCCGTTCCCATCAGAAGGAAACTTAAGAATATACAAACGATCGTTGTAAGGACCATGGTGAATTAAAGCACCCTCTACTCTCTCTATTTTATCAAGTATTATCACTATTTCTTCTTTCTAGTCTCTCATTCCCCTCAGGAACAAGCGATATTGAATTATCATAATCAGAGAGCAGTTTCTCTATTCCGGTTGCCGCTACCTCATGAGATGCTTCAAGTTTAAGCTCAAGGTTACACTCTTTACAATTACGATCACAAAAGCGCGGTTCATAAGAATCCGGCTCGTGATATGCAGTTATAACTCCCTCATAATTTCTAAGGATTACCTTATTAGTAGACCACGATATAATATAATTTGGCATTACCGGTATTTTTCCTCCCCCTCCAGGAGCATCTAACACATAGGTGGGTACTGCAAATCCGCTGGTATGCCCAATAAGACTCTCCAATATCTCAATTCCCTTTCCAACAGGAGTTCTGAAGTGTGTGAGCCCTTCCGATAAATCACATTGATAAAGATAATAGGGACGCACCCTATTATTTACCAATTTATGCACCAAACTCTTTATAACTCTAGGACAATCATTCACATCAGCTAATAATACCGATTGGTTTCCAAGAGGAATTCCGGCATCAGCCAGTTTTCTGAGAGCCTGTTTGGCAGAGTCTGTAACCTCACGAGGATGATTAAAATGAGTATTTATCCAAATAGGGTGATATTTTTTTAATATATCAACAAGTTTATCTGTTATTCTATAAGGAAGCACTACGGGAGTTCTGGTACCAATTCTCAAAACCTCCACATGTTCTATCAACGATAATTCTCCTAATAACCAATCAATCATGGCATCAGGAAGCATAAAAGGGTCTCCACCAGATAGTAATACATCACGTACCTGAGGAGTATTTTTAATATACTCAACACCCTTAAGTAGTTGTTTTTTTGAAGGTATATGATCAAGATCGCCCACCTTGCGTTTACGAGTACAATGACGACAATACATTGCACATATATTGCTTACATGAAATAACACCCTGTCGGGATATCTATGCGTTATTCCGGCAACAGGGCTATCTTTATCCTCCGCTAAAGGATCTATATATTCAGACTTGTCTATCACAAGCTCACGAACATCTGCAAAAGATTGCTTAAATACAGGGTCGTTTTTATAGTTTAGTATATCAATAAGAGATAAATAATAGGGAGTGATTGATAACGGAAATTTTTCTAATGTCTGTATCAATTCTTGCCGCTCGTAGGTGGAAAATTTTATTCCGGTAAGTAATTCGAATTTTTCTATAGATCTTATTCTGTTTTTTATCTGCCACTTCCAATCTTTCCAGTTTGACTCATCAGAGTCTGATTCGATTCTTTTTGCAATTGCTTGTTGTTTTTGTGTGTATATTTGCATCAAACTATTAAATGGTTCATAATGAGACAAAAATACAAGAAAAAAGCGGCAAATCGTAAAGATCTGCCGCTCTGTTCTATAGTATAACATTTTATAACTTTCACCGATACTATTTCGATAAAAAAAACAGATATTAAGTTATTACCTTTCTTTTAAGGAATATTTTTCTTATCAACACTCCAGCCCTCGCGCAGAGAGAGACCACAAGGATTGCCCGTAAACATTTTTCCGGCCTCTTTATCGCCCTTTAACTGCCACTTTAACCAAGCTGTAGCTACAATAGCATATTCACCACCGTTTGGTTGTGAATAGGTTCCTCCGTGTCCAACATCAAGATTACAAACAAACGCTGGAACATGATCTATTCTGCTAAAGTCATCCATACCATTGGCATAAGCTATATCCGTACTGCCTCCAAGCATATACATAATAGTAGTATGAATATCTTTTAAACTCTCTTTTTGTGGCATAGGCATACCCGGCATAGCAGTCGATGACTCCGTAAAAAGTCCGCTATTACAAACCATAATTGTAGTAAGTCTGGGGTCTTTAGAGATGTCAAGTGCCTGTAATCCACCACAAGACATTCCTGCTGCTGAAATTTTATCAACATCAAGTTTTTTGTAATAAATGCTATTTTTATCGCTATTTTGTGCAATAGCCCAATCAATGGCATCTAAAAGTTGTTTTGATTCGGAACGCCCCCGGCCTCTTTCACCCTCCATGGGCATAGGGCCTATAGCTACCACTAAGAAACCATTAGAGGCTATCTCATTGAGAAAATTGATATGCTCCCAAGGTGAGTTACTACAAGCTCCATTTCCCCAAACCAAAATAGGTAACAGATTTTTTCCCTTAAAAAGAGATAAATCTTGGGGTTTAAAAACTGTATGAGTAGGCAAAGATGCGTCGCTCGACATTATAGCCGGATAGAGGCCTGATCCTCCATTTTCAATAATTCTGGTCTGGCTATCTTGAGCTGTAATAGAGCTAACAAACAGTGACAACAGGGCACAAGTCAAAAAAAACAGGTTCTTTCTTTTCATAATGATAGTATTAAAAAACATTTATTATACTTTACAAAAACAAAAATATAACAAACTGCTGAGTTATGGAAAAAATTGCTGAATAATTGAGTCTCATTATTTATCTACTCTATAAATTGAGTGTTCCAAACAAATATTTAAGTCTTTAAAAAAAAGGGTTATAGTTTTTTTCTAAATTTGTGCTACTTAAACCTGATAATATGGCAAACAAGATGGCCTCTTTGGCTAAAGATACTGCGATTTATGGATTGAGCAGCATTATTGGGCGCTTCTTAAACTATATGCTCGTTCCTCTCTACACCGCTAAAATCAAAGCAGAAACCGGAGGATATGGTGAAGTTACTGAGATTTACGCTTGGACTGCATTGTTTTTGGTACTACTAACTTTTGGTATGGAAACCACACTATTTCGTTTTGCCAATAAAGAGAGAGTAGATACTGAAAAGGCTTTCTCTACATCGCTAATCTCAGTGGGAACTGTTTCTGCTATTTTTGCACTTCTCTGCTGGATCTTCATAAAACCTATCTCTTCAGGATTGGGTTATCAAGATCACCCTGAATATATAAAAATGATGTCTCTGGTAGTAGCTTTCGATGCTTTTCAGGCTATTCTTTTCTCATACTTGAGATTAAAGAAAAAAGCTATAAAGTTTGCCACTCTGAAACTTTTATTCATTGTTGTGAACATTTCTTTAAATCTTTTTGTATTCCTTGTTGTACCAAAGATTTATCATCTCTTTCCAACTCTATTAGGATGGTTTAACTCCGGTGAGTTAGTCCGTTATATATTCACAATAAATCTAATTTGTACCACTTTACTTACATTGGGCTTTATACCGGAACTTAAAGGGATAGAATCAGGTGTTGACCCTGCGCTTTTAAAAAGAATGCTCAAATATAGCTGGCCGCTACTACTGCTGGGCCTGACAGGAATACTCAATCAAGTTGCCGACAAAATCTGTTTTAAACATCTTATTCCCGGCCCCAAAGGAGTTTACCTGCTTGGCGTATATGGTGGAGCCATTAAGGTAGCTATGATTATGACCATGTTAACTCAGGCATTCCGATATGCTTACGAACCTATTGTATTTAGCGATAAGCGAGAGAGTGGAGGTGATAAAAAAATGTATGCAGACGCTATGAAATATTTTGTCATTTTTGCGCTATTAGCATTTCTAACTGTAGTTTTTTATATTGATGTTTTAAGATTTATTATTGACAAATCTTACTGGGACGGCCTGGCTGTTGTTCCTATAGTGATGATTGCCGAAATTTTTATGGGAGTCTATTTTAATCTCTCTTTCTGGTACAAACTCTCTGACGAAACATGGTGGGGTGCTATTATTTCAGGTATAGGATGTATTGTTCTGTTTGCCGTAAATATATTATTTGTTCCCAAATATGGATATATGGCCAGTGCTTGGGGAGGTTTTGCGGGATATGGTGTCTGTATGATACTCTCTTATTTTATAGGACAGAAAAAATCTCCTGTAGACTATCCTCTTGGCAAGATAGGAAAATACATACTGCTTGCTGCTGCTTTATGGGGAGTCTCTGAACTATTAAATCCACTAAATTTCTGGCTGAAAATAGTTTTAAGAACTCTACTATTAGGTATAAACATTATTTACATAATAAAAAACGACCTCTCTTTGAAAAATATTCCCTACATAAATCGTTTTGTTAAATAATTCAGGTAAAAAGTAGATTATATAGCTTTTGTCTTTCGTTTTAGCCAAACGGCCTCTTTTTCATTCATAAATGGCAACAGAGTTTCGGCCACACTCTTATTATAGTTATTTATCCACCGGATTTCGCTATTACTGAGAAACTCTGTAAGTAAAGGAGTTGTATCAAAATAGACCATAGTCAATGTCTCAAAACAGAGCCAGTCATCAAATTCATTTTTTCCAGCCTCTACACATAAAAGCATATTTTCATGCCTTACACCATGACTACCCTCTCTATATATACCCGGCT
>DASRNO010000048.1:0-4214 GCA_035647375.1 Bacteroidaceae bacterium | reverse complement strand
GATATTTGCATGCCCTTTGTTTTATTCAACGCAAAGAAAACAAAGATTCAGGTTATGACAAAGTAAAGGAAGAGGTAAGATGCATAGAGTGGAGTAAACAATAATTGTTTACTCCACTCTATGCATCTTACCTCTTCCTTTACTTTGTCATAACCTGAATCTTTGTTTTCTTTGCGTTGAATAAAACAAAGGGCATGCAAATATCCACAAAAACAAAACTTACTTTGACTGTTTTTCTTGAATATGCTGTGTGGGGATCATATTTAACCTCTATGGGTATATATCTTGCCAGTATTAATATGGGAAATAGAATAGGTTGGTTCTATGCGACACAAGGAGTTGTATCTCTATTTATGCCTGCATTGATGGGGATGATAGCAGATAGATGGATAGAGGCTCAACGCCTTTTTAGACTGTGTCATTTTTTTTCTGCATTATTTATGTTTCTATTCGCATCGTGCTGCATGATGGGTAATGTGAGTTTTTGGGTTATATTTCCTATATATTTTTGTAGCGTGGCATTATTTATACCTACTGTAGCATTGTGTAACTCAATTTGTTATAATGCTTTAGCTGATGGAGGAGATGATCCGGTATCTGCTTTTCCTCCAATAAGGCTATGGGGTACAGTTGGTTTTATTATTTCCATGTGGATAATTAATTTTATGGGATACCAGGACTCATATATGCAATTTTTCTTTAGGGCCTTAATAGGTGTTGTGCTAGTTATTTTCGCATTTTCATTACCTAAGTGTAAAATAGTAAAACATAAAAGTGTAAATGATTTTGGTGCAATATTTAGTTTGAAATTTCTCTCTTTGTTTAAAAAAAAGGAGATGGCTACTTTTTTTATTTTTTCAATGTTATTGGGTATTTGCCTACAGATAACTAATGGATATGCCGGTCCTTATATTGACAGTTTTACAGTACAGAAAGAATTCGCAAACAATTTTTTTGTAAAAAATTCAATTCTGCTTATATCTTTGTCTCAAATATCTGAGATTTTTTTCATGTTGTTAATACCATTCTTCATGAAAAGATTTGGATTTAAACGTGTAATTCTTATCTCTATGATTGCTTGGATGTTAAGATTTGCTCTTTTAGGATGGGGCGATCCGGGTAGTGGAGTATGGCTTTTTATAATATCTATGGTGATATATGGAGTGGCTTTTGATTTTTTTCATATTGCGGGATCTATTTTTGTGGAGAAGAATACCGATAAAGCTAACCGCTCAATGAGTCAAGGTCTATTCATGATGATGGCGAATGGTGTGGGTGCTTCTATAGGTATGATTATAGCCCAAAAGGTTGTAAATAGCTTTACAGGACCGCTGTTTTTTAATGGAAGATATTTTACTGTTGGAGAATGGGATAAGGTGTGGTTTATATTTGCAGGTTTTGCTCTTTTTTTGGCTGTTATTTTTGCTGCCGTTTTCAGACCTGCGGAAACTGCAAAGAAATGATATAAAGAATGATGAAGAAGATGAAAAAAATAGAATTGGAGGTAAAGGGAATTATGAACAGATTTTCTTCCGAAATGTTTTTTGTTCTCTTGTTAAAAGAGAAGGATGGAGTTAGAAGTATTCCCGTCTTAATTGGATTACTTGAGGCACAGGCTATTGCTATAAAACTAAAAGATATGAAAGTGCCGCGACCCACAATCTATGATCTTTTTTTGAATTCGTCTAAAATGTTTGACGCATATCTTAAAGAGGTTTTAATATATAAAATAGAGGATGGTCTGTTCTATTCATATCTTATTTTTGATAAGGATGGCGGTGAGATTTATCTGGATTCTAGAACTTCAGATGCTGTTGCTCTTGCTATGAGGGGTGGAGTCCCTATTATGATATATGAAGATCTTGTGGAACAACATGCTACCCGCGACGAGGGTGATGGATCGTTTTCTATCTCTATAACTACAGCAAGCGTTGAGGTTTTACGTAAGGCTTTAACAAAAGCTATTGAAGAGGAGAAATACGAATTAGCCGCACAATTACGAGATGAAATTAATAAAAGATTGAAAGAGATATAGAATATGCGATTTTTTTACTCTCCTTATATTGATAGTGAGTTTGAACTGCCTCCTGATGAAGCTGCTCATTGTTTTAAAGTATTACGTTTACGTATGAATGATCTAATAGATTTAACCGATGGAAATGGTAATATTTATAAAGCCGAGATATTGAATATTAATAATAAGGGTTGCAGGGTAAAAGTGTTGAGTTGCAATAGCCAAGAAAAACTTTGGAAAGGAGGTATACATGTAGCGGTATCGCCCGTTAAACTTATGGACAGAAATGAATGGTTTGTTGAGAAAGCGGTCGAGATTGGTGTTGACGAAATATCTTTTATTCATACTCGTTATTCGGAACGTGATTCAATAAAAATGGAGAGAATTGAGCGGATAGCGATAGCGGCAATGAAACAGTCGTTTAAAGCCAGAATGCCTATAATAAATCCGATTATTCCTTTTTCTCAATTTATTTTAAAAAAATTTGAAGGGGAAAAATTCATAGCTCATTGTTATGATGGTGAAAAAGTCCATTTAATAGATAATGTTATAGCAGATAGGAAATCGTTGGTTATGATAGGGCCTGAAGGAGATTTTAGCAAAGAGGAGGTCTCTATGGCAATTGAGAGAGATTATACTCAGGTTTCTCTGGGCAGATTTCGTTTACGTACGGAAACAGCTGCTGTTGTTGCGGTGCATATTATGAATATCGTAAATAAAATATGATATGCGTTATTTTATCTATTTCTGTTATGATGGCGCAGCTTATAACGGATGGCAAAAACAACCCGGTTTACCAACAATTCAGAAAATTATGGAGGACTCTTTGTCTAAGTTTCTTAGAGTTGAAGCAAAGTTGACAGGAGCAGGTAGAACGGATGCCGGTGTTCATGCCAAAGAGATGGTAGCGCATATAGATTTATCCGACAACACCGATTGTGAATGGGTAAAAAACAGACTTAACCGTATGCTTCCAAGCGATATCTCTATCCATAAAATTATCCCTGTGGCAGATAATGCTCATGCTCGGTTTGATGCTCTTTCCAGAACCTACAAATATTATGTCAGTTTAAATAAACTTCCATTTAAAAGGCACTATTCATGTAAGTTAACTGCTATTCCTAATTTTGAAATTATGAATAGAGCAGCATTACTGTTGTTATCAACTTCTGATTTTGATAGTTTTTCTAAATCTCATAGTAATACAAAGACAAAAGTATGCAAGGTGTTGGCTGCCGAATGGAGCAAAATATCGAATGACGAATGGGTTTTTACAATTACAGCTGACCGTTTTCTGAGAAATATGGTAAGGGCTATTGTAGGAACGCTTTTAAAAACCGGATATAATAGATTAAGTGTTGATGAATTTGAGTCTGTAATTAAAAAAAAGGACCGATGTGCCGCCGGAGAATCAGTTCCTCCCCATGGTCTATTTCTTGAAAGTATAGAGTATCCCGAACATATTTTTATAAAAAACAGGAGCTTATGATTAGAAAATCTGCTTTATTATTAATATTTATCCAACTGACATTGGTATCTCTATCTGGAAGTAATATAAGAGATTATTTCTCTAATATGCCGGATTCTATTATGCCTCTTTTGACTAAAACAGACCGGTTGGATATGATAGATTTTTTAGATAGCGATATGAGAGCTGTTGTGATTAACCGTTTTAAAGGTTCAAGCGAGTTATTAGCGTTGTCGGATTATTATTTAAATATGAACTATACAGAGAAGTCAAATTATCAAATCAGATTGTTTTTTAAGGCTGATTCAATTCCGATTATATGTGTGGTGCATACAGTAAAAAGTGGTGATTATCAAGATAGCAAACTTAAATTTTATGATGATAATTGGAATGTTTTGGATAACGGTAGGTTGATAAAAGAACCGTTGTTTGATGATTATTTTGTAAAATCAACGCTTAAATCGGATAGTTTAAAGGCTATTAAAGAGAGAATTACACTAAACTTTCAACACATAGAGGTTTTTTTAGAAAAAACAGAATTGCGGTTCAGGTTGAAGGGAATTGAATATAACGAAAATGAAGTAGGGCTTGTAGATCATTTAGCAGAGTGCAATCCTATGGTGTTTGTTTGGAAAGGAGATAAATTTAAGAGAAAAAGAAGATGATATATACAAAAAAGTGCCAAATAAAATAGTTATTTGACACTTTTTTAAATGTATGTTATTAATAATC
>DASRNO010000047.1:0-22956 GCA_035647375.1 Bacteroidaceae bacterium | reverse complement strand
GCGGGTGCAAAGATAACAACCAAAAAAAAGATACACAAATAAAAGAACAAATAATTTAAAGAAAAAACTGATTTTTGTTACTAAACAATTAGATCTCTCTATTTAATATTATCAAATTAGTTTATATTGAAAAAAACAACTAATTAATAAAAATCAAAGAGCGTTTAATTAAACGCTCTTTGATAAATATAAAAAATTTGATTACTCCTTTTCTTCTATAAAATCAGCCTGCTTATCGGTAGGAACAGTCTCTTCTACCAATGTTTCATCAACAATTTTGGCTGTTCCCTTTGAGGTTGACTTACGTGATCTACGGGTTTTGACTGGTTTATTAACTGTCTTGGCCATATTATCATTGTAATCAACAAACTCTATAAAACACATTTCCGAAGCATCGCTTTTACGAGTTCCCAATTTTATTATTCTTAAGTAGCCGCCTGGGCGATCTTCTATTTTTCGCGATATTTCTCTAAACAACTCTGTAAGAGCCGTCTTATCTTGAAGATAACTAAACACAATTCTGCGTGAATGAGTATTATCTTTTTTAGCTTTGTTTATCAAAGGCTCTGCATATACACGAAGAGCCTTCGCCTTAGCCAAAGTGGTTTTAATCCTCTTATGTTTTATAAGAGAACATGTCATATTGGCCAACATCGCTTTTCTATGAGAGGCTGTACGGCTAAGATGGTTGAATTTTTTATTATGTCTCATTGAATTATTCTTTATCTAATTTGTATCTCGAAATATCAGTCCCAAAAGACAGACCTAAACTTTCAAGCAAATCTTCCAACTCCGCTAATGATTTTTTGCCAAAATTGCGAAATTTCAATAAATCTGTTTTGTTATATTGAACCAAATCACCCAAAGTTTCAACATCGGCAGCCTTTAAACAATTAAGTGCCCTAACCGACAAGTTTATATCTGCAAGCTTGGTCTTTAATAGCTGACGCATGTGTAAAATCTCCTCATCAAATACCTCGTTACCATCTAAATCAACATTCTCAATAGTAATCTTTTCATCCGAGAATAACATGAAATGATAAATTAGAATTTTTGCGGCATCTTTAAGAGCATCTTTTGGATGAATAGAACCATCTGTGGTGACCTCTATGATTAATTTATCAAAATCTGTCTTCTGTTCCACTCTAAAAGGTTCTACTACATATTTTACGTTCCTAATAGGTGTATAAATAGAATCTATAGGAATTGTAAACATGTCAGTACAAAACTCTTTATTCTCATCTGAAGGTATATAACCGCGACCTTTATTGATAGAAATCTCTATCTGCATAGTAACCTTAGATTCAAGATGACAAATAACCAATTCAGGATTTAACACTTCGAATCCTGTCAAATATTTGCCAATGTCACCTGCTTTGAACTCTTTTGTGTTCTCAACCTTTATACTAATTTTCTCACTCTCATACTCCTCGACAATTTGTTTGAATCTAACTTGTTTAAGATTCAAAATAATATTTGTCACATCTTCTCTGACACCGGGAATGGTGGCAAATTCATGTTCAACACCATCTATCTTAATAGTGTTTATAGCAAAACCCTCCAACGAAGATAACAAAATGCGGCGAAGAGCGTTGCCTATAGTGATGCCGAAGCCTGGCTCCAGCGGCCTGAATTCAAACTTACCATATTGTGGGTCTGACTCAACCATAATCACCATGTCTGGTTTTTGAAATGCTAATATTGCCATTAAAACTTCTTTATTTAGAATACAATTCAACAATCAGTTGCTCTTTGATATTTTCAGGAATATCCTCTCTCTCAGGTTTATGCAAAAACTTTCCAGCCTTTGATTGCTCGTCCCATTCTATCCATGAGTATTTGCTATGATTAAAACCGGCGAGCGAGTTATTAATCACCTCTAATGCTTTTGATTTTTCTCTAACACCCACAATCTGTCCAGGTTTAACCTGATATGATGGAATGTTCAATACTCTACCATCAACAATAATATGACAATGACTGACAAGCTGGCGAGCTGCCGCTCTAGATTGGGCAAGGCCCAAACGGAAAACCACATTGTCAAGTCGTGATTCAAGACTCTGAAGCAAGTTAACACCAGTTATTCCCATAGTACGGGAAGCTTTTGTAAACATGTTTCTAAATTGTTTCTCTAAAACTCCATAAGTATATTTAGCTTTCTGTTTCTCAGCAAGCATTAAACCATACTCGGATGTTTTTCTACGGCGATTGTTCCCATGTTGCCCGGGAGGGTATTTCTTTTTTTCAAAATACTTATCAGCTCCATAAATCGGCTCACCAAATTTGCGGGCAATCTTAGTTTTTGGTCCAGTATATCTAGCCATTTTTTATCAAGATTAAAATTATACTCTTCTTCTTTTTGGTGGACGGCAACCATTATGTGGCAGCGGTGTCACATCAATTATCTCTGTAACCTCTATGCCTGAGGCATGTACCGCACGAATAGCGGATTCACGACCATTTCCAGGTCCTTTAACATAAGCCTTAACTCTTCTAAGTCCAAGATCAAAAGCTATCTTAGCGCAATCTTCCGCTGCAACCTGAGCAGCATAAGGAGTGTTCTTCTTTGAACCACGAAAACCCTTCTTACCAGACGAAGACCAAGAAATTACCTGGCCATCACTATTGGCAAGAGTAACAATAATATTGTTGAAAGATGAATGAACATGTAACTGCCCTATAGCGTCAACCTTTACATTTCTTTTTTTAGTTGCAACTGTTTTCTTTGCCATGATTCAATTATTTAGTAACTTTTTTCTTGTTAGCAACTGTTTTCTTACGACCTTTACGAGTACGAGCATTATTCTTAGTACTTTGTCCCCTTACCGGAAGACCAATACGATGCCGAACTCCACGATAACAGCCAATATCCATCAATCGCTTTATATTCAACTGTACCTCACCACGAAGGTCACCCTCCACCTTATACTCTCCGCCAATAACCTCACGTATGCTGGCCGCCATGTCATCGGTCCAATCTTTCACCTTAATGTCTTTGTCCACCCCAGATTTCTCTAAAATCTTGATAGCACTACTGCGTCCAATCCCATAAATGTAAGTTAAAGCGACTTCACCCCTCTTATTTTGGGGTATATCAACTCCTGCGATTCTTATTGCCATATATTATTCATTTATTTTCTCCTAAATTTAACCCTGACGTAATTTTATCTTGGGATTTTTTTTATTAATCATATACAAACGCCCCTTACGGCGAACTAACTTACAATCTGCCGTGCGTTTCTTTAAAGAGGTTCTTACTTTCATAATATTTTATATTTGTTATTTATATCTAAACACTATTCTACCTTTAGAAAGATCATAAGGTGACATCTCGACCTTAACTTTATCACCGGGAAGAATTTTTATATAGTGCATTCTCATTTTTCCGGAAATATGCCCCGTAATTTCGTGGCCATTTTCCAGTTGAATGCGGAACATTGCATTAGACAATGCCTCAATAACTGTTCCATCTTGTTCTATTGCTGACTGTTTTGCCATACTATTATTAATTCATATTTCTTAAAACTTCATCTACATAGTCGAACGTTGATAATATCTCCGCTTTCCCCGCGTAAACAGCAACAGTATGTTCAAAATGCGCCGCTGGTTTTTTATCGCGTGTGCGTACTACCCATCCGTCACGATCTATTGTTATCTGCCTAGCTCCCAAAGTAATCATAGGTTCAATGGAGAGACACATTCCTTTTTTAAGAAGTGGACCATAACCTCGTTTACCATAATTCGGCACATTGGGATCCTCATGCATATTCCTACCTATACCATGTCCAACAAACTCACGAACTACACCATAACCATTGTTTTCACAATGTTTCTGAATGGCATAACCGATATCTCCTATACGTTTTCCTACAACAGCATTTGCAATACCCAGATAAAGAGCTTCTCTAGTCACCTTAAGAAGTTTTATAGTCTGTTTATCAACATCTCCCACACAAAAAGTGAAGGCTGAATCTCCGCAGAAGCCATTCAGGAAAGTGCCACAATCTACCGATACAATATCGCCATCCTTCAATGGTTCATCATTAGGAATACCATGAACAACCATATCATTAACCGAAGTACATATTGCTGCAGGAAATGGAACGCCATCCTGATTAGGAAACCCCTTGAATGTTGGAATAGCTCCATTATCACAAATAAAAGTCTCCGCTACAGTTGAAAGCTGGTTAGTAGTAATACCTGGACGAATTATCTTAGCGATCTCTGCAAGCGTCTTACCAACAAGCTGATTAGCCTCTCTTAGCAACTCTATCTCCTCTTCAGTCTTAAGAAATATCATACCACTTTTAGTATGCTGATAATCCTGAACGTCCCTTCATACGTCCTGTTTTTAATAGGCCGTCATAATGACGCATTAACAAATGACTCTCAATTTGCTGCAAAGTATCAAGCACAACTCCCACTAAAATAATAAGCGATGTGCCACCAAAAAACTGTGCAAAAGCTTGATTGACTCCGAGTAAACCAGCTAATGACGGCATTATTGCAACAATAGTCAAGAATATCGCTCCCGGCCAAGTAATCAGAGACATCACCTTGTCTATATAATCTGCGGTAGGCTTTCCGGGCTTAATACCGGGAATAAAACCATTATTCCGCTTCAAATCTTCAGCCATCTGCTGCGGGTTAACAGTAACTGCTGTATAGAAAAGAGTAAATACTATAATCAATGTAGCAAAAACTACATTATATACAAAACTGCCCGGATTCATCAATTTCAAAACAATACCCGACTGTTCTCCTGTTCCAAAAATCACAATAGGAATAAACATTATAGCTTGAGCAAAAATAATAGGCATAACATTAGCCGCATTCACCTTTAAAGGTATATATTGACGTGCTCCACCATACTGTCTTCCCCTCTCAATTCTCTTTGCATACTGAACAGGAATTTTTCGTACTCCTTGAACAAGCATAATAGTGCCAGCTGTAGCTAACAATAAGAGAATTATTTCAAACATAAACATAACAAGTCCTCCTCCAGCTGCTCCAAAAGATGACATCCTGGATGTAAGTTCTTGAATAAAAGCTGTTGGGAAACGGGCTATAATACCTACCATGATAATAAATGAAACTCCGTTTCCAATACCTTTGTCAGTAATACGCTCACCAATCCAGAGAATAAATGAACTTCCGGCCGCCAATATAAGAGTTGACGTGATAATAAAAGTAGTCCAATCTACCGGAGGATTTATTCCGACACCCATCTGATGTTTAAGATTCAAAAGATAAGATGGACCTTGAAACATTAAAATTATCAGAGTCAGATAACGAGTATACTGATTGATTTTTACTCTGCCGCTTTCACCCTCTTTCTGAAGTTTCTGGAAGCTTGGTACTGCTATTGTTAACAACTGAAGAACAATAGAGGCCGAAATGTAAGGCATAATACCTAATGCAAAAATCGATGCATTCGAAAATGCTCCTCCCGAGAACATATCTAAAAGTGACAAAAGACCGGAACTAGTCTGCTGGCGAAGATTGGTTAGCATTTGAGCATCAACTCCCGGCAACAGAATCTGACTTCCTAAACGGTAAACCGCAATGAATAGTACCGTTGTAAGGATCCGATTTCTTAGATCTTCTATCTTTGAGATATTCTTTAATGTCTCCCAATTCCTATAAACCACATAAGAAACAAAGGCGACTACCGCAAAAATCAAGACATAATTCATTAAGTTCTCATTCATAGAGGTCAAAGTTTTATTACTGTTCCACCTAAAGCTTCAATTGCGGCAGCAGCAGTTTTTGAAAAAGCATGAGCTTCAACATCAACTTTGCTTGTCAATTGCCCGCAACCCAAAATTTTAACAAGATGTTTAGAAGATACAAACCCAGCTTTAACAAGATCAGAAACAGATACTTTATCTAAACTATTTTTCTCTGCAATAGTCTGAATAATATCAAGATTAATGGCTTTGTACTCTATACGATTAATATTCTTGAATCCGAACTTGGGCACCAAGCGTTGTAAAGGCATCTGTCCGCCTTCGAATCCTATTTTTTTAGAATAACCCGAACGAGATTTAGCACCTTTATGACCTCTTGTCGAAGTACCGCCTCTTCCAGAACCGGGTCCGCGTCCAATTCTTTTGCGAGATCCTGTTGAACCTTCAGCTGGTTTTAATGTGTTTAATTTCATAACTTACTAATTTAACAGTTTAATCTATAATCGTTATAAGATGCCTCACCTTATTAATCATTCCTCTCACAGTTGGAGTATCTTCCAATTCAACCACTTTATTAAGTTTACGTAATCCAAGCGCATCAAGAGTTCTTCTCTGATCTTTGGGTGAGCCTATACGACTCTTTGTATGTTTTATTTTGATAGTTGCCATATTAATTATCCGTTAAATACTTTTGAAACACTAATACCCCTATTCTGGGCAACCATATACGCATCTCGCATCTCAGATAGAGCCTTCAATGTGGCTTTTACTAAATTATGAGGGTTAGAAGATCCTTTAGATTTAGCCAAAACATCTGTAACGCCTACACTCTCAAATACAGCACGCATAGCACCTCCTGCCACTACTCCAGTACCTGGTGCCGCTGGCTTCATAAAAACCTCAGCGCCTCCATACTTTGCAGTCTGTTCATGCGGAATAGTACCTCGTCTAATAGGTATACGTACTAAATTTTTCTTGGCCGCCTCCACACCTTTGGCTATAGCAGCCGTAATTTCATTAGCTTTTCCCAGACCATATCCAACAATGCCATTGCCGTCGCCAACTACCACTATCGCAGCAAACCTGAAAGTACGACCTCCCTTAGTAACCTTAGTTACACGATTTATCGCAACAAGCTTATCTTTCAGTTCAATATCGTTTGTAATCTTTATTCTATTATTCATAGTGATCATAATTTAAAAGTTAAGGCCATCTTTTCTGGCGGCATCGGCCAACTCTTTTACTCTCCCGTGATACAGGAAACCGTTACGGTCAAACACTACCTGTGTAATACCCGCCTCCTTAGCTTTTTGAGCAATAAGATTGCCTACTTTGGCTGCTTGCTCCCTCTTTGGCATCTTTTCTACACCAAGAGAAGATGCAGAAGCCAGAGTCTTCCCGTTCAAATCGTCAATAACTTGAACATATATCTGCTTGTTGCTTCTAAAAACAGTCATACGCGGACGTTCTGCTGTTCCGTAAATTTTTTTACGAATGCGATATTTTATTTTGATTCGTCTCTCTATTTTTACTGACATATATCTCTCAGATTTAAATATTTATTACTTGACAGCAGCCGATTTGCCCGACTTTCTGCGAACAACCTCACCAACAAACTTAATACCTTTTCCTTTATAAGGCTCCGGTTTGCGGAAAGAACGAATTTTAGCACAAACCTGTCCTAATAACTGTTTGTCGCAAGACTCAAGTTTAATATAAGGACTTTTATTTCTCTCTGTTTTAGTTTCAACCTTAATCTCAGGAGGCAGCTGCAAAGCAATTGAGTGAGAATGAAGCAGATCAAACATTATAATATTCCCCTGATTAACCACACGATATCCCACACCTACAACCTCCATTTCGGCAGTATATCCCTGAGATACACCCACCACCATATTATTAATAAGTGACCGGTACAAACCGTGATAAGCATGGCGCTGTATCGGATTGTCCGTCATAATTTCTCTATTTTCCTCTACTGTGATAATATTATTTTCAACAGTAAAATTAATTGAAGGATCTATTTTCTGCGATAGGTTCCCTTTTGGTCCCTTCACAGAAACCACTCCATCCTGAAAAGTCACTGTAACTCCATCAGGTATTTGAATAGGCATTTTCCCAATTCTTGACATAGTGCTTTCTCCTTTAATTAATAGACATAACAAAGCACCTCTCCGCCTATTTTGAGCTTAGAGGCCTCCTTGTCTGTCATTACACCTGCGGAAGTGGATATAATAGCTATACCCAAACCATTAATTACTCTCGGCATATCACGATATCCGGTATATTTCCGCAAGCCCGGCGTAGAGATTCTCTCCAATTTTTTAATAACACTGCTTTTGTTTACCATATCGTATTTTAGAGCTACTTTAATTGTTCCTTGAGGACCATCATCTACAAACTTATAGTTCAAGATGTAACCTTTCTCAAAGAGAATCTTGGTAATCTCTTTTTTAAGATTCGAGGCCGGAATCTCAACAACTTTGTGTTTCGCATTAATAGCGTTACGCAACCTCGTCAAATAATCTGCAATAGGATCTGTCATAAAAATACACTTAAATTGATCAGGACTATCCTGACAATATTTTTTTTCTAACTCACTTTAACAATTACCAACTCGCCTTGCGTATACCAGGTATAATACCCTGTGACGCCATCTCGCGAAATTGAATTCTTGAAAGACCGAACATACGCATATACCCTTTCGGGCGGCCGGTTATTTTACAGCGGTTGTGCTGACGAATTGGATTAGCATTACGAGGTATTTCCTGTAGCTTCTGAGCTGCCTCAAAAGCCGCCTCTGGCTCTCCTGTTCGAACAATTTCCTTTAAAGCGGCACGTTTATCTGCATATTTTTCCGCCATTCTGGCTCTTTTAAGCTCACGGGCTTTCATTGATTCTTTTGCCATATAACTTAATTATTTTTTTCTTTCTTAAACGGCAATCCAAATTCTTTTAAAAGAGCATAACCCTCCTCATCAGTCTTAGCCGATGTTACAAAAGTTATATTCATTCCAAGAATATGAGAAATGCTGTCAATATTTATTTCAGGAAAAATAATCTGTTCCTGAATTCCAAAAGTATAATTACCCATTCCATCTAACTTACCCTCAATACCTCTAAAATCGCGAATACGAGGTAAAGCCACACGTATAAGTCTCTCTAAAAATTCGTACATACGCTCCCCCCTTAGAGTAACCATAACACCTATAGGCATTTTTTTACGAAGTTTGAAATTTGCAACATCCTTCTTAGAAATTGTCGCAACTGCCTTCTGACCAGTTATTATTGATAATTCTTTAATAGAAATATCAATCATCTTCTTATCGGCAATAGCTAATTTACCAATTCCGCGATTTATTACTATCTTCTTCAATACAGGAACCTGCATTGGAGAAGAGTAATTAAACTTCTCAATTAAAACCGGAGCAATTCGCTCGGCAAACTCTTTCTTAAGATTAGCTGTATTACTCATTATTTAATCTCCTCTCCTGATTTTTTAGAATAACGAACTAATTTTCCTTTATCATTTCTACGTCTACCTATACGGGTGGGTTTTCCTGTTTTAGGATCAACTACATTCAAATTAGAAATATGAATTGGTGCCTCCTGTTTAATAATTCCGCCCTGAGGAGTCTTTGTACTAGGTTTAGTATGTTTAGAAATGATATTCACTCCCTCTACAATAGCCTTTTTATCCTTAACGAAGACCTTCAAGACTCTTCCTGTCTTGCCTCTATCCTCACCAGAGTTTATAAAGACTGTATCATCTTTCCTTATATGTAATCTACTCATTTTTTTACTCTTTTAAAAATTAAAGTACTTCGGGAGCTAAAGAGACCACCTTCATATTCACAGTACGAAGCTCACGAGCAACCGGACCAAAAATACGACTTCCTCTAATCTCGCCTGTATTTGAGAGCAATACGCAGGCGTTATCATCAAATCGGATATAAGAGCCATCAGTACGACGTATCTCTTTTTTCACTCGTACAATCAACGCCTTAGATATTGTACCTTTTTTTATGTCACTAGAAGGAATTACACTCTTTACTGTAACAACGACAACGTCTCCTATCGAAGCGTAACGTTTTTTCGTTCCGCCTAGAACACGGATACAGAGACACTCCTTAGCGCCACTGTTATCACAAACTGTTAGTCTGGATTCTGACTGTATCATAATTACTTGGCTTTTTCAACGATTTCTATTAATCTCCATCTTTTAGTCTTACTCAACGGACGAGTCTCCATGATACGGACAGTGTCACCTTGTCTGCACTCATTTTTCTCATCATGAGCATGGTACTTCTTTGTCTTTCTGACAAATTTTCCATAAATAGGGTGTTTCTTTTTAGAAACGGATAGCACAACAATAGTTTTTTCCATTTTGTCGCTTATCACTAAACCCTGACGCTCTTTGCGTAAATTTCTATCATTCATGCGAACTAAGTCATTATTTGTTAAGTTCTCTTCTTCTCAACTCTGTCTTCATCCTGGCTATTATCCGGCGAAGCTTGGTAATCTGAGAAGGATTCTCCAAAGGAGAAACTGCGTGATTTAAAATCATCACTTGGTAATTTATTGACTCTGCGTCAAGACGCTCTGTCAATTCCTGATCGGTTAACTCTCTAATTTCAGCATTCTTCATAATGAACAGTTTAAATCAATTATTCATTTTTATAATCATAATCGCGTCTCACTACGAACTTTGTGACAACAGGCAACTTCTGTGCTGCTAAACGGAGAGCTTCTTTAGCCGTCTCGTAAGATACGCCCTCGGCCTCGATTATTATCCGGCCCGGTCTAACAGGAAAAACGTAACCTTCAACATCGCCTTTACCTTTTCCCATACGTACATCTAGGGGCTTTTTAGTAATAGGTTTGTCAGGAAACACTCTTATCCAAATTTGTCCTTGACGCTGCATATAACGAGTCACTGCAATACGTGCTGCTTCCAGCTGACGACCAGTGAGCCAGCAAGTTTCAAGAGACTTGATGCCGAAAGAGCCAAAAGCCAGCTGGTTACCTCTCTGAGCATTCCCCTTACTACGGCCTTTCTGCACTCTTCTATATTTTGTCCTTTTTGGCTGTAACATATTTTTATATTAACAGATTACAATCTATGTCGATTACTTTTACTTCTCTTTTTGAATTGTCTTGAACCCCTATTTCCACCTCGTGCTGAATCCTTACTTTGAGTAAAGTTAGGAGCAAGATCTCTTTTTTCAAATATCTCTCCACGACAAATCCAAACTTTTACTCCCAAAATTCCCACTTTGGTAAGAGCTTCGGCATGGCTATAATCAATATCTGCACGAAAAGTGTGAAGTGGTGTACGACCATCCTTATACATCTCCGATCGGGCCATCTCAGCACCGTTCAATCTTCCAGATATTTGCACCTTAATACCCTCTGCTCCCATTCGCATAGTGTTTGCGATTGACATCTTTATAGCACGACGATAGGATATATTACCCTCTATTTGACGCGCTATGTTATTAGCCACAATCACCGCATCGAGCTCTGGTTTCTTTATCTCAAAAATATTGATCTGTATCTCCTTATCAGTTATTTTCTTCAACTCCTCCTTAAGTTTGTCAACCTCTGCACCACCCTTTCCAATAATTATACCGGGACGAGCTGTGCATATTGTTATTGTCACCAACTTTAAAGTACGTTCAATGATAATTCTCGAAACGCTAGCCTTTGCCAGACGTGCATTCAGATATTTACGTATCTGAAAATCCTCTAACAGGCGTTCATCATATTTTCCAAACCAATTTGAGTCCCAACCTCTAATTATTCCCAAACGGTTGCTAATTGGATTAACTTTCTGTCCCATCTTGCTTACTCTTGATTTTTATTTGTAATTATCGCATCAGCTTTTGCATCCACAAACAATGTAATATGATTTGAGCGTTTACGTATGCGATAACCTCTTCCTTGCGGAGCAGGTCTCATTCTCTTGAGCATAGTGCCAGCGTCAACAAATACTTTTGTAATATACAATTCACCCGGCTCTGCTTTTCTCTCGTTTTTCTGCTCCCAATTCGCTATTGCAGAACGAAGTACCTTTTCCACATCTTTTGAAGCAGCCTTAGTTGAATAACGTAATACTCCAAGTGCCCTGTCTACCTCCATGCCACGGATTAAATCCACAACAAGCCGCATTTTACGCGGCGATGATGGAACCTTGTTCAGCTTGGCGAAATACTGGGTTTTTTTAGCCTCTTTAATTTTTTCGGCTGCTAAATGTTTTCTATTTCCCATTATCTTGACTCTTTTTTAAAAGATAAATAGTTAAGTTATTTCCTGTTACCCGAATGGCCACGATAGGTCCTTGTAGGAGAAAATTCTCCCAGTTTGTGCCCTACCATGTTTTCTGTTATGTAAACCGGAATAAACTTATTGCCATTATGTACGGCTATAGTATGACCTACAAAATCGGGTGATATCATGGAAGCTCTCGCCCAAGTTTTCACCACAGTCTTCTTACCACTCTCATTCATGGCAATTACTTTGTCCTCTAATTTCTTAAAAATATATGGACCTTTTTTTAATGATCGACTCATATTTTCTACTCAGGTTTAATAATTACTTTTTAGCTCTCTCAATAATATATTTAGACGAGCTTTTCTTGGGTCGTCTGGTCTTTAACCCCTTAGCATACAAACCCTTGCGCGAACGCGGGTGTCCACCCGAAGCGCGACCCTCTCCACCTCCCATAGGGTGGTCAACAGGGTTCATTGTAACACCACGGTTACGGGGACGACGTCCAAGCCAACGGGAACGGCCTGCCTTTCCGGAACGCTCAAGAGCGTGGTCAGAATTACCTACACCTCCAATAGTTGCCTTACAAACTCCAAGAATTCTACGTACTTCGCCCGAAGGTAGTTTAACAACACAATAATCATCCTCTTTCGAGGTTAATTGTGCAAAATTACCGGCTGAACGAACCAAAGCAGCACCTTGCCCAGGACGAAGTTCAATGTTATGAATTACTGTTCCAACTGGAATATCCTTAAGACTAAGTGCGTTCCCTATTTCAGGTGCAGCTTTAGGTCCAGACATTAAGGTTGTTCCAACCTCAAGACCATCTGGAGCAATAATATATCTCTTCTCACCATCAGCATAGAATAACAAAGCAATTCGAGCCGAACGGTTCGGGTCATACTCTATTGTTTTTACTATTGCCGGAACCCCATCTTTATTTCTTTTAAAATCGATAACACGAAACTTTCGTTTATGTCCGCCTCCCAAATATCGTGCTGTCATCTTTCCTTGATGATTACGACCTCCAGAAGAGCACTTACCGAAGACTAAAGATTTTTCTGGTACCGAAGCAGTAATTTCCTCAAAAGTACCAATAATTTTGTGTCTTTGACCCGGGGTTGTGGGTTTTAATTTACGTACTGCCATCTTATTTTATATATTGCTATAAAAATCTATTGTATCACCCTCCTTTAAAGTTACAATAGCCTTCTTAAATTTACTCTTACGGCCTTTTGTAAACCCTTTACGAGTGTAACGCGATTTGTTTTTACCCAAAAATATAGATGTATTTACATCAACTACTGTAACATTATACAAATTTTCTATCTCTTTTTTAATTTCCAATTTATTAGCTTCGGGACGTACAATAAAGCCGAATCTATTAGGAAATTTTTCGGTAATGGAGTTCATTTTCTCCGTTACCAGTGGTTTTATCAAATATCCCATAATCAAGCTTCCTCTTTTTTTGTTAAAATACCATTAATAACTTTTACGGATGTTTCAGTAATAACAAGACAATCAGCGTCCAAAATACTGTAAGTATTTACTGAAGGAGCATTGACAATTTTAGTCTTCTGTATGTTCCGGGCCGACAAAGTTACCATATTATCACTCATTGGGAGAATAAAGAGTGATTTTTTATTATTAACTTTAAGATTATTTATGATTTCAACAAACTCCTTGGTCTTTGGTACGGGCAAGGTAAAATCTTCAATGATAATAATATTATTCTCTTTTGCTTTGTAAGAAAAAGCTGATCTACGTGCAAGTTGCTTAATTTTTTTATTTAACTTGAAACTATAATCACGTGGTTTAGGTCCGAAAGCGCGTCCTCCACCAACCAGCAAAGGCGACTTGGCATCACCCCTTCTGGCACCACCACCACCTTTCTGTCGCCCAAGTTTTCTTCTTGAACCGCTAACCTCGCTCCTCTCCTTTGTCTTGTGAGTACCCTGACGTTTGTTTGCCATGAACTGTTTTACATCAAGGTAAATAGCATGATCATTTGGCTCAATCCCATAGACTTGATCATTCAGGACTACCTTTCTTCCGGTATCCTGACCCTTTATGTTATATACACTTAATTCCATTATTTCATTATTGAAACTATTGAACCTTTATAACCCGGAATTGAACCTTTCACTAGCATAAGATTGTGTTCCGGAATTATTTTCAAAACTTGCAAGTTTTGTGTAGTTACCTGCACATTACCCATATGACCACCCATACGCATACCTTTAAACACCTTTGATGGGCTGGATCCAGCTCCTATAGAACCGGGTTTGCGAACGCGGTTATGCTGACCATGAGTCTGCTGACCTACACCTCCAAAACCGTGCCTCTTAACAACACCTTGGAACCCTCGTCCTTTCGATGTCGCAACAATGTCTACAAATAGAGTATCTTTAAAATAATCTACTGTAATCACATCGCCCAATTTCAGGGCTTTTTCAAAATCCTTGAACTCGGCCAAGTGTCTTTTTGGAGTAACTCCGGCTTTTTTAAAGTGTCCCATAAGCGGAGATGAAGTGTTTTTCTCCTTGGCTTCTTGAAAACCAAGTTGCACCGACTCATAACCATCTTTTTCAACACTTTTCACTTGAGTTACCACGCAAGGACCAACTTCGATGACGGTGCATGGAATATTCTTTCCATCAGCACCGAAGACCGACGTCATACCGATCTTTTTTCCTAATAATCCTGGCATTTCAATCAAATTAAAATATTACTAAATAAATATATTTTCTCAAATTATACCTTAATTTCAACTTCAACTCCATTGGGCAACTCAAGTTTCATTAAAGCATCAACCGTCTTAGCTGTTGAACTATATATGTCAATCAGACGTTTAAACACTGATAATTGGAACTGTTCTCTAGACTTCTTATTGACAAATGTTGAACGATTCACCGTAAAAATACGCTTATGAGTTGGCAGCGGAATAGGTCCACTTACAATAGCACCCGTTGCTTTTACGGTTTTCACAATCTTCTCAGCCGATTTATCCACAAGAGTGTGATCGTACGATTTCAGTTTAATTCTAATTTTTTGACTCATACAATTATATAATTAATTATTTATTAATAACGGGAAAAATAAGAGTCATATACTATTATTTCCCTATTTAAATCTACAATAAAGTTACAACTCCTCCATGTTCCTCCACCACCTCTCTTGCAAGCGCCGCAGATAACACCACGTGACGATCGTAAGTCATTGATGATGTAGCTCGTCCGGAAGTGATAGTTCTTAATGATGTAACATATCCGAACATTTCAGATAGAGGAACTCGAGCCTTAACAATTTTTGCACCAGAGTGGTTTGTCTCCATACCCTCCACTTGACCACGTCTCTTGTTCAAATCTCCTATCACATCTCCCATACTCTCCTCGGGCGTAACAACTTCCAGTTTCATAATTGGCTCCATCAAAGCAGGTTTAGCTTTAGAACATGCATTACGAAAAGCATTGGCCGCACAAACCTCGAAAGATAGAGCATCAGAGTCTACCGAGTGATATTTACCATCCAAAACGGTAACTTTTAACGATTCCAACAAAGCACCCATCAAAACTCCGGTCTTCATAGCATTTAAAAACCCTTTTTCTATCGCTGGAAGAAATGTACGTGGCAAAGCCTCGCCCTTTGTAGCATCAATGAATTGCAAACCTCCAATCCAATCTGGGTCAGCTGGGCCAACCTCTACAACTATACAAGCGTAATGGCCCTTTCCACCAGTCTGTTTTTTATACTCTTCACGCAATTGAACGGTATGTGTGACTGCCTCTTTATAGCTAACCTGGGGTCTGCCTTGATTGCATTCCACATTAAATTCACGTCTAAGGCGATCTACAATTATCTCTAAATGTAACTCTCCCATTCCTGATATGATAGTCTGTCCTGAATCCTCGTCAACCTTAACAGTGAACGTGGGATCCTCTTCGGCAAGACGCGAAAGCCCCTCCGAAAGTTTACTCATATCTTTTTGAGTCTTAGGTTCCACAGCAATACTGATTACAGGATCTGGGAAATCCATAGACTCTAAAACAACCGGTGCAGATTCATCGCAAAGCGTATCGCCGGTTCTTATATCCTTCAATGCTATTACAGCTCCTATATCTCCTGCCAAGATTTCATCTACTTGAATCTGTTTTTTAGAATACATCTGAAACAGACGGCTGATACGCTCTTTTTTACCCGAACGGGTATTTAAAACATAACTACCGGTAGCAATTTTTCCAGAATAGACTCGAAAAAAAATCAATTTCCCAACATATGGATCAACAGCTATTTTAAAAGCCAATGCTGATGTTTTATCATCTGAGCTAGGTTTCCTATGTGATTCCTTATCTGTACCTGGAATAAATCCAGTTATACCGCCCGCATCTAGAGGAGAAGGTAAAAAAGCACAAACATAGTCAAGCAAAGTTTGAACTCCTTTATTACGGAACGATGTTCCACAAACAACCGGCACAAGCCCCTGTTTAACAGTACCTAAGCGCAAAGCACGTATAAGATCCTCCTCAGTAATAGAATTGGGATCCTCAAGATATTTCTCCATAGTAGCATCGTCAAATTCTGAAGCCTTTTCCAGTAAATGTTCGCGCCACTCCATAGCCTCTTCCATCTGATTAGCCGGAATATTCTCTACAACATACTCGGCACCCATTGAATCGTCGTGCCAGTATATAGCCTTCATCTTTATAATATCGATGACTCCCTTAAAGCTCTCCTCCTGGCCAATAGGTATAGCTACAGGACATGGGTTCGCTTTAAGCATAGTGCCCATCTGATCGACAACACTAAAGAAATTGGCTCCTGAACGATCCATTTTATTCACATATCCGATTCGAGGCACATTATATTTGTCTGCTTGCCTCCAGACAGTTTCTGATTGCGGTTGCACACCACCAACCGCACAAAAAACTGCTATAGCTCCATCAAGCACCCGTAATGATCTTTCTACTTCGGCTGTAAAATCAACGTGACCCGGAGTATCTATAAGATTAATTTTATAAACATTGCTATTCCAATTCCAACGTGTAGTAACAGCCGCTGAAGTGATGGTAATACCTCTCTCTTGTTCTTGACTCATCCAGTCCATAGTTGCAGAACCATCATGAACCTCGCCGATTTTGTGTGTAAGACCTGTATAAAACAGAATACGTTCCGATGTGGTAGTCTTACCGGCATCTATATGAGCCATGATGCCAATATTTCGCGTTAGATGTAAATCCTTATCTGACATTTATTGTTAAAATCTGAAATGTGCGAATGCACGGTTTGCTTCTGCCATTCTATGCATATCCTCTTTGCGTTTAAAAGCACCTCCTGTACTATTGAAAGCATCAACAATTTCTGCTGAAAGTTTATCTGACATAGATTTTCCGCCCCGCCTACGAGCGTAAGAAATTAGATTTTTCATAGAGACTGACTCTTTCCTGTCAGCACGAACTTCTATAGGAACCTGAAAAGTAGCACCACCTACACGACGTGACTTAACCTCCACTTGTGGTGTCACATTATCAAGTGCTTTCTTCCAAATTTCCAAAGCAGACAACTCCTCGTTAGGTAATTTTGCCTTCACCTTTTCCAGGCTTTCATAAAATATTGCGTAAGATGTATTTTTTTTACCGTCATACATCAGATGATTGACAAACTTTGTTACTGAGTTTTCACCAAACATTGGATCTGGCAGAATTACTCTTTTTTTAGGTTTCGTTTTTCTCATTTCTATTTTTTTTAGGGTTGTGACTCTTTAATACTTCAACATCCTCGTCTGGACATTTACTCAACCTCAACAAATCTCAAGACTAAAATATTATATCTATTCTTTATCGAAAATTTATATCTCAAGCTATTTTTTTGCTTTTGGACGCTTAGTGCCATATTTAGATCTTCTCTGCAAACGTCCGTTTACGCCAGCCGTATCTAATGTACCACGAACTATATGATAACGAACACCAGGAAGATCTTTAATACGACCGCCACGCACAAGAACAATAGAGTGTTCCTGTAAATTATGACCTTCACCGGGAATGTAAGAGTTTACCTCTTTCTGGTTTGTAAGACGTACACGAGCCACCTTTCTCATTGCAGAGTTAGGTTTTTTTGGTGTTGTTGTGTAAACCCTTACACAAACGCCTCTTCTCTGTGGGCAAGAATCGAGGGCAGGAGATTTACTCTTTTCCTCCAGGACATGTCGCCCTTTTCTTACTAACTGTTGAATAGTTGGCATATTTAAAATATTTAATACATTATAAGTGGTTTATTCATAAATTTTGGCCCGCAAAGATATAGAGATTATTTCATAAAGCAATGAAATAAATTATCTTTTTCATAATTGACTAATAGAAATAACACGTTTAAACCGGATAATCAACAAAAGGCAATCACGCCTCTCCATGAAAATCCGAAATAGGAGGAGTGTAAGAACGATTGTCTCTAAGGTTTATAGTACCGAAAGCTTTTTCAAATTTTGCTATATTATCCTGAAGCGCTAGTAAAAGCCTTTTTGTATGTTCCGGAGTCATTACCACACGAGCTCTTACTTGAGCTTTAATCGCCCCCGGCATTATACTTATATAATCCATAACAAATTCCGAAGCAGAATGAGTTATCATGGCCAAATTCGAATAAACACCTTGAGCAACCTCCTCTTTCAACTCAATCTGAAGCTGTTTCTGAAGCTCTTTGTTATTTTGATCCATTTTTAATTAAAAAACTAATTTAAACCACAAATGTAGCTATTTTTTTTTAGTTATCTAACCGTACTTTTTTTTTGTTAGTTTTGCGGGACAGTTCGATATTTATCGACTTGATGATTTTTCAATGTTAAAATTAACGGCTACTTAATTTATGAATAAAAAGAGTACAGAACATCCCCTACAAACAAATATATTCCACGAACGCCCAGATTCCAACCACCGTTATGTAAATCACAACCACATTCACCACAGCGGAAAAAACATTCTGATAGCATTCGCATTAAATTTTATCTTCACAATTATTGAAATAATAGGCGGACTCTTAACAAATAGCATCTCAATTATTTCTGATGCAGTTCATGATTGTGGAGATTCATTATCTTTGGGCTTAGCATGGTATTTTGATCGGGTAGCTCAAAAAAAACCAGATTACAAATATACTTTCGGGTATAAAAGATTTGCACTTCTGGGAGTTTTTATAAATACAGCAGTCCTTCTTACAGGATCCATCTTCGTTGTTATTGAATCCATAAAACGCCTTTACAATCCTCAGGAGATACATGTAAAAGGCATGTTCTGGTTAGCCATAGCCGGTATTATCGTTAACGGAATAGCTATGTTAAAAATGAAATATAGCAAAGGATTAAACGAACGTACAGTATCCCTTCATCTATTTGAAGATGTTTTGGGCTGGGCAGCCGTTTTAGTGGCTAGTATCGTTATGTTATTTTTTGACTTTCCTATTATAGACCCTATTCTCTCAATACTGATTAGCTGTTATATTCTTTATAATGTATACAAAAATATCAAATCAGCTTTTAGAATAGTCCTACAGGGAATCCCTGAAAATATTTCGATTGAAAATATCAAAAAAATTATTGAAAAAATAGATGGAGTGATAGAAGTGCATGATCTTCATATCTGGAGCCTTGACAGCGAATACAACATTGCTTCAATGCATATTGTAACAAATAACCAAGACTATTTACTCCAGTCCGGTATAAAAAATCAGATAAAAAAAGAGTTGTATACAAAAGAGATACAACATGTAACAGTAGAGTTCGAATTACCCTCTGAAAAATGTTCCAAATGTTATTGAAATAATCTTAGGTGTTTGGTCTATTTTAGAATAATAGTTACTTTTGCCCATATCTTAAAAAATCACTAACCTATTTAATAATTACAAATGAACAATTACACTGAAAAAGGTAGTAAATTATATCTTTACGGAATTGTAGCAGTAGCTGTTATCGGAGGATTACTCTTTGGTTACGACACTGCCGTTATCTCAGGAGCCGAACAGGCTCTTCAGGATTTTTTTAAAAGTGGACTTGGCGATTTCTATACTACGGCCTTGCATGGAACAACTGTTTCATCAGCTCTTATTGGCTGTATAATAGGAGGAATTATTTCCGGAATTCTTGCCCAAAGATTTGGACGAAGAAACACTCTGATTTTTGCATCAGTACTTTTCTTTCTATCAGCATTAGGAAGCTATATGCCGGAATTTCTATTTAAACCGGGCTTTCAGTTCTATCAACCGGGCGAAGCAACTAAAGGTTTATTGCTTGCTTTTATCTTGTACCGTGTGCTTGGGGGAATTGGCGTAGGATTGGCATCAGCTATATGCCCCATGTATATTGCCGAGGTAGCTCCTGCCAATATTCGCGGCAAGTTAGTCTCATTCAACCAATTCGCAATTATTTTTGGTCAATTGGTTGTCTATTTTATAAATTTCTTGATCCGAAGTGGACTTGCAGATACTCCTGAACTTATTCAGGCTGCTATGATTAATATAGGATGGAGAAAAATGTTTGTTAGCGAAGCCTTTCCCGCCGGAATATTCGGTATCTTATTACTGCTAGTACCAAAAACGCCACGTTATCTCGTAATGAGCGGCAATCCTAAAAAAGCTCTCGCGGTTCTTACAAAAATAAACGGAACTAGTAAAGCTCAAGAGATACTATCAGAAATAAAGAATACCGTCTCCGAAAAGAGAGAAAAAATTTTAGCATATGGCTTAACAGTAATAATTATCGGTATTTTGTTGTCATTTTTCCAACAAGCTGTAGGAATAAACGTTGTACTGTACTACGCTCCCCGAATATTCCAAAATATGGGATCAAGTAGTGATGCTTCTATGGTTCAAACAGTTGTTATGGGAGTTGTCAATATTATATTCACCGTAGTGGCTATTCTTACAGTCGATAAATTTGGAAGGAAACCTCTACTCATTATTGGCTCTATAGGAATGACCATAGGAATGGCTGCTCTTAGCATTCTCTCTTTCAGCAACAATTTGATTGGTATGGCAGCTCTTGTATTCATTATTATATATACAGCATCTTTCATGATGTCTTGGGGGCCTGTATGCTGGGTTCTTATTTCTGAGATATTCCCTAATACAATCCGCGGCAAGGCTGTAGCAATTGCAGTAGCAGCACAATGGATATCTAACTATATTGTATCCTCCACATTCCCTTCGCTGAGCGACTGGAGCGTAGGTGGCACATATCTGATTTATGCAGGATTCTCTATATTGTCGGCTCTATTCGTATTCAAGCTTGTTCCTGAGACCAAAGGAAAGACCCTGGAGGATATGACGGCTTTATGGAAAAAGAAAAAATAATATAATCTCCTTTATACTAACATAAAAGAGGTGTCTCATAAATGAAGTAAACCCTAAAAGTAAGATAAAAAACTTTTAGGGTTTACTTTTTATGAGAAGAACATTTAGAAAACGGCTCAAAATAGTGAGCCAAGCCAAATCGCATAATAAAATTATATTATTACTTACAGCCGTCAGAACTGATTATTGTTAATCAGATATTCAGCTATTTGAACACTGTTCAAGGCTGCACCTTTCTTGATCTGATCTCCCACTACCCAAAAAGTTATACCCTTAGGGTTAGCTATATCTTTACGTAAACGTCCAACATAAACAGAATCTGTTCCGGAAAGAAATAAAGGCATAGGATACTCTTTCTTCTCTGGATTATCCATCAACACTAACCCTTCGGCTTTTGAAAATGCCTCTCGCACATCGGCTATATCTACCACGCTCTCTGTCTCGGCCCAGATTGCCTCTGAATGACAACGTAAAGCAGGTACACGAACACATGTTGCACTGACTTCAATGTCTGAATGCATCATTTTTTTTGTCTCATAGTACATTTTTTCCTCCTCCTTTGTATAATCACTCTCCTTAAAAACATCTATTTGAGGAATAAGATTATATGCTAGTTGATAGGCAAAATTTTCAATCTTCACCGGATCACCACTCAGCACTTGGCGATACTGATTCTCAAGTTCAATCATAGCAGAGGCACCTGCTCCGCTGGCAGCTTGATAAGTAGCTACCTGAACTCTCTTAACCGGCGATAGATTATTCAACGCTTTTAGTGCAACTATCATAATTATTGTTGAACAATTAGGATTAGCTATTATACCTTTAGGCCTATTCAAAGCATCCTCGGCATTAACCTCCGGAACCACAAGAGGCACCTCGTTATCCATTCGGAATGCGCTAGAATTATCAATCATAATTGCTCCATGCTTGGTAATTGTCTCAGCATACTCTATAGAAGTGCTTGCCCCTGCTGCAACAAAAGCAATATCAATCCCTTTAAAATCGTCGTTATGTTTAAGTAATTTGACTTCTATTTTTTTACCTCTAAATTCATAATAAGATCCTGCACTACGGGAAGACCCGAACAACACTAACTCATTGAGCGGAAACTCACGCTCTGATAGCACATGCAGGAACTCCTGTCCCACAGATCCGCTAACACCAACAATCGCTACTCGCATAAATAAAGGAAATAATAATTTTTCAAAGTGCAAAATTACAACTTTATCACTAAACAACAGTATTCTACAACAAATTATATTACTTTTTCCCAACTCACAACACCACTTTACGAGTAAATTCATTTACTTTGACTATATATAATCCACTGCCGGAAACAGGAATCGTGGTATCGGTACCCTTGTAGAGCAATTCGCCGGTTACGCCATACAGACTAATCACAGCACCACTACCGGCACCCGATACTCGTATAACACCATCAGAAGAGAACACATCCGGTATTATGGATACAATTAAATCAACCCCCGTAGGGTCGAACTCCATTATGTTAAATGTATAACCCCAACCGGCAGTGGCAGACCGATAGGCCTCAAAACTGCCCTCGGGAACATAAAGCGAACAATAACGATCAATAGCTTGATCACCCAATATAGGTGGAGTAGAATTTAAAAAATATATAGACTCCAGATGACTGTTGGCA
>DASRNO010000046.1:0-28367 GCA_035647375.1 Bacteroidaceae bacterium | reverse complement strand
ATCGTAATCTACTCCCAGACCGCCTCCCACATCGACAAAATCTACTTGGAAACCCAATTTATGCAGTTGGACGTAAAACTGTGAAGCTTCGCGTAGGGCGGCTTTAATAGGGCGAATATTTGTTATCTGACTCCCTATATGGAAATGAAGTAGTTTTAGGCACTCTTCAAGTTGATTTTTTTTAAGAAAATTGAGGGCTTCTAAGAGTTCGCTCGAGGTGAGGCCGAATTTACTGGCATCGCCGCCGCTATCTTCCCATTTACCACTACCCGACGAGGCAAGTTTTATACGGAAACCTATGTTGGGCGATATATTATGACGTTTGGCTATATTGGCAATAAGGGCTAATTCGTTTAGTTTTTCAACTACAAGAAAAATTTTTTTGCCCATTTTTTGAGCTAATAGGGCCAGTTCTATATAATTTTCATCTTTATATCCGTTGCAAACAACAATAGAATCGTACTCGGTGTTAAGTGCTATTACAGCATGGAGCTCCGGCTTAGATCCCACCTCTAGGCCGAGGTTAAATTTTTTTCCATGACTGATAATCTCTTCTACTACCGGATTCATCTGGTTTACCTTAACCGGGTAGATAATGAAATTTTCCCCCTTGTACCGGTACTCTTTAGCGGCTTTTTTAAAACATTCTGAGAGCCGTTCTATGCGATTGTTTAAGATATCGGTAAAGCGTAAAAGAACGGGGGCCGATACGTTCTTTGCAGCAAGATCTGCCATAAGCTCTTTTAAGTCTATTTCAACACCGTTTTTGGTGGGGGTAATAACAATATTGCCCCGTTTGTTGATGTTGAAATAGGAGACTCCCCAACCCTTAATGTTGTAGAGTTCAGCGGAGTCTTCGATATGCCATTTTTTCATTGTCTATATTTTAATCCGGGAGCTAATCCGGCTTTAGCCGTAGCAAAGGTAATGAAAATCTTTTAGTTGTATTAGACCGATTTTAGAGGTTGATTTTTGGCTCTTCAAAGAGTTGCGAATAGGGCTGTTATCTATTAATGTTGTACATTTGTGCTATAACCTATAAATAAGAGATAATTTTATATATGAGAAGAGTTCCATCGGAATGGGAGCCGCAGGAGTGTGTACAGTTAACGTGGCCACATGCAGATACAGACTGGCGCGATATGTTGGAGAGAGTAACGGCCTGTTTTGTAGAGATAGCCAAGGTTGTTGCTGAGCGTGAAAGAGTGCTCATTGTTACTCCTGTTGAGGGCAAGGAGAGTGTGTTACAGGCTCTGATTAAGGGTGGGGTAGATGTTGATAATGTAACGCTTTTTGAATGCCCTACTAATGATACTTGGGCCCGAGATCATGCCTTTATAACCTCTATAGAGAATGATAGCTCTTTTGTATTAAACGATTTTGGTTTTAATGGATGGGGCTTGAAATATGATTTCTATTTAGACAATTTGATAAACAGTGCTCTGTTTGGGGCTAATATGTTTAAGAATGCCCAATATTGTAATATGAATAATCTGATTCTGGAGGGTGGCTCTATTGAGAGTGATGGGAAAGGTACTCTGCTTACTACTCTATCTTGTCTGTTGGCTAAAAATAGAAATGGTTTTGAGAGCTTGGCGCAGGCACGTAATACTCTCTCTCCTTTGCTGGGTGTAGATAATTTTTTATGTTTGGAGCATGGTGCTATAGTTGGCGACGATACGGATGGACATATTGATACTTTGGCCAGACTTTGTCCTGATAACTCTATTCTATATGTTAAGTGTTATAATGGTAAGGATGAACACTTTGTTGAATTATCGGCTATGGAAAAGGAGTTGTTGGAATTAAAAACAGCCAATGGCGATGGGTTTAATTTGGTTCCACTGCCTTTGCCGGAACCTATATATGATGGAGAGTTCAGATTACCGGCTACTTATGCTAACTATCTGGTTATTAATGGAGCGGTATTGATGCCTATGTATGGGCAGAGGGATAATGACAATAGGGCTAAAGAGATTATTGGAGCTGTTTTTAAGGGGAGAGATATTATTGGTATTGATTGTTTACCGCTTATTATGCAGCGTGGATCGTTGCATTGTGTTACAATGAATTATCCTAAGGGAGTGGGTCTTTTTTAGTTGAATTTTATATGAATTTTTTAAAATATATTGGATTATGAAGGTGGCGTTGATTCAGCAGGCTAATGGTACGGATATTAAAAATAATATGAAGCGTTTGGCCGAAAAGAGTAGGAGTGCGGCTAAACAGGGCGCAAAATTGGTGGTGTTGCAGGAGTTGCAGAACTCAATCTATTTTTGTCAGTCAGAAAATACTGCAACATTCGATTTGGCTGAGCCTGTACCGGGTTTTTCAACCAATTTTTACTCTACTATAGCTAAGCGAAACCGTATTGTACTTGTTGTTACTCTATTTGAACGAAGAGCTCCCGGCCTTTATCACAATACGGCTGCTGTTTTTGATAAGGATGGTTCGCTGGCCGGAAGATATAGAAAAATGCATATTCCCGATGATCCCGGTTACTATGAGAAGTTCTATTTTGCGCCCGGAGATATGGGGTTTAAACCTATAAGAACATCTCTGGGGGTGCTGGGAGTTCAAATTTGTTGGGATCAGTGGTATCCGGAGGGAGCTCGTATTATGGCTTTAAGAGGAGCGGAGATATTAATTTATCCTACTGCTATTGGTTGGGATCCAGCCGATTCTGCCGAAGAGAGAAAACGTCAGTTAGACTCTTGGATTGCGATACAGAGGGGGCATGCAGTAGCAAATGGATTGCCATTGGTAGCTGTTAACCGCTGTGGGTTTGAGTCTGATGTTTCAGGACAGACTAAGGGTATAGATTTTTGGGGGAATAGTTTTGCGTGTGGCCCGCAGGGCGAGATGTTATTTGAGGCCGGAAGCGACGAATCGGTTGATGTTGTTGATATAGATTTAAACCGTTGCGAAACGGTAAGGAGAGTATGGCCTTTTCTTAGAGATCGTAGAATTGATGCTTTTCAGGATATAGCGTGCCGCTATTCAGATAAGCCCTGAATGTGAGAGTTAGCACATTCTGTTGCGGTAGTCTGAGTACTTGAATTTACGTAGCATTTTTAGTTCTCCATTGCCTCTTAATAGGATGATAGAGGGGTGTTGTACTCCGTTAAACATTGATGTTTTAACTGTGGTATAATGATTCATATCTTCGAATATGATTTTGTCTCCTTCTGATAGGGGATGGTTAAATTCCCAGTATCCCATCCAATCACCACTGAGACAGCTATTGCCCCCTAAGCGGTATAAAAACTCTGTTTTGCATGGTGTGGTGGTGCTAACCTGTTTTGCTCCTCTTACAACGGGATGATATGGCATTTCAAGGCAATCGGGCATGTGACAGGTAAAACTTGTGTCGAGTATGGCGGTACGTATATTGTTATTTTCTACTATGTCGATAACGGAGGCTACCAATGGTCCTGTTTGCCATAGAAAAGCTGATCCGGGCTCAAGTATTAGCTTGAGATTTTTATGTTGTTGTTTGAATTTTTTCAATGTGGTTATAAGATGTTCTATGTTATAATCTTTATGGGTTATAAGATGGCCTCCACCAAGATTTAACCACTCTATTTGCTCTAACCACATACCGAACTTTTGCTCTATCTGTTCTAATGTGCGTTCAAGGGCATAACTATTTGATTCACAATGGTTATGACAGTGAAAACCCTGAACTCCTATGGGCAGTTGTTGTGGCATGTTCTCTATTGATATACCAAAACGGCTTCCGGCGGAGCAGGGGTTATAGAGATCTGTTTTTATTTCTGAATAGCCGGGGTTTATACGTATTCCGCAACTGGCCTTGCCGCGTACTAAGGGATAGAATTTATTGAATTGATTCCATGAATTGAATGTGATTTTGCTGCTAAATTTAACAATCCGGGCAAACTCCTCTTCGGTATATGCGGGAGAGTAGGTGTGAGTCTTACTTTTAAACTCTTTGTAAGATAGGCGGGCCTCGTTAAGGGAACTTGCGGTTGTAGAGTGAAAAAAATTACGAAATATGGGGAATGTTTTCCAGAGTGCAAAGGCTTTCAAAGCGAGGATTATCTCTATATCGGCTTCAACCTCTACTCTCTTGATTAGTGTTAAGTTTTCTATCAGCAAATTCTCCTCAAGAATATAACAGGGTGTGCTCAATTGCTCGAGTATGGTGTTGTCTATAGCCGATATTTTATTCATTAGTTCTAAATATAAATCGGAGACAAAGTTAACATTCAAAACTGTAACATTCAAAATATGGTAGATACATAAAAAAATATAATAGAGATATAATGATAGAAAAATTAGCGTATCTTGCAGAAGATAATCATCAAATAAAAGAATTGTTTATGAAAAAACGTATTAAGAACAATGTTTATTGGGTAGGAAAAGTTGACTGGGAGTTGAGAAAGTTTCATGGTGACGAGTACTCAACACACAAGGGCTCTACTTATAACTCTTATCTGATAAAAGAGGAGAAAAATGTGCTTATTGATACTGTTTGGCTACCTTTTGCCGATGAATTTGTTGAGAATTTATCGTCCGAAATAGATTTGGATAAAATAGATTACATAGTTATTAATCATGGGGAGGTTGATCATAGTGGAGCTCTTACAGCTTTGATGGAGAAAATTCCCAATACTCCAATTTACTGTTCGGCTAATGCCGTGAAATCTTTAACAGGGCAATATCACGGAGAGTGGAATTTTAATGTTGTTAAAACGGGCGATGTATTGGACTTAGGTAATGGGAAACAGTTGGTGTTTATGGAGATGAAAATGTTGCATTGGCCCGATAGTATGGCCTGTTTCATGACCGGCGACAATATTCTTTTCAGTAATGATGCTTTTGGACAGCACTACGCTACGGAGATGCTTTTTAACGACTTGGTAGATCAGTGTGATCTGTTTAAGGAGGCGATAAAGTATTATGCTAATATTCTTACTCCATTTAGTCCGATACTTAGAAAGAAGTTAGAGGAGATTACGGCGCTGAATCTTCCTATAGAGATTATTGCTACCAGTCACGGTGTGATATGGCGCGATAATCCTATGAGTATTGTTGAGAAATATTCAAAATGGGCCGACGATTATAAAGAGAACCAGATTACCATTATATACGATACTATGTGGAATGGTACTAAGAAGCTGGCTGAGAAAATATCGGAGGGTATAAGGATGCAGGATAAAGATGTGGTTGTGAGTGTTAATAACCTTGCCAAAAGCGACCAGAACGATCTGATTACAGAGATATTTAAGTCTAAGAGTGTGGTAATTGGTTCACCTACTGTTTCTAACTCGGTATTGCACTCTATGGCCGGATTTATGCACTTAATTAAGGAGACTCGGTTTAAAGGTAAGAAAGCTGCTGCATTTGGATGCTATGGCTGGAGCGGTGAATCTGTGAAGGTGATAAATAGTGCTATGGCTGAAGCAGGCTTTGAAATTATAGGCGATGGCTTAAGAAATATGTGGAACCCTAATGAAGAGGCTATGAATGATGCTTTGGAGTTTGGAAAATTGATAGCAAAATCTTGATGCACTTTCGAGAGTGAATTTTACCCTTATAGACTAAACGAGAGTAAATTTTTAGTATTTTTACCCTCGTATTAGAAACGAGGGTAAAACTTACACTTGAACAAAATGAGCAAATTTGACCCAAAAAAACCGTACAACGACCTGCCTTTACTGCCACCAAACGCAGATATTGAAACAAAAGAGATATTGCGTAAAACGATTTCGGCAGGTAGAGCATTGGCTCAACTGAACGGAACTTTGAAGAACTTACCAAACCCAACTTTGTTTTTAGACACGATTTATCTGCAAGAAGCAAAAGCGAGTTCGGAAGTAGAAAATATTATCACAACCAATGATGAATTTTACATGTCGTTGGTTGCAGACAGAAAAGTTGAAAATTCGGCTACCAAAGAAGTTTTGAGTTACAAAGAAGCACTTTGGTTGGGTTTGGATCAGTTAAAAAAAAAGCCGTTTATCACAACCAATCTTTGTATAAGCATTGTTCAATGTATTAAGCAAAATACCGCTTCCATTCGGGTTACACCAGGAACAACTTTATGCAACACAAAGGGCGAAGTAATTTACACGCCACCAAGTGGCGAAGCTGTTATCCGTGAAAAATTGGCGAACTTGGAAAAGTTCATTAACGAAGATGATTCCATTGACCCATTGATAAAAATGGCGTTAATGCATTACCAATTTGAGGCAATCCACCCATTTGCAGACGGTAACGGAAGAACAGGACGAATTTTATTGTTGCTATATCTCAAAATTTCGGGTTTACTCGATACGCCAGCCATTTATTTGAGTGAACACATCATCAAAAACAAAGCTGATTATTACAAAAGTTTGCGTAGTGTAACCGAAAAAAACGATTGGGAAAACTATATTCTGTATATGTTGAATATGATAGAAGAGACTTCAAACAGAGGGTTGGAGCGTTTGAGTAAAATCACAACAGCCATAGACAAAACCTCGGAAGAGATAAAAACAAAATTATCAAAAATCTATTCTAAAGATTTGGTTGAAATTTTATTCCGTTTACCCTACACCAAACGCCAACATTTAATTGATGAAAACATAGGAAACTTAAAAACGGTCGGAAATTATTTAATAACGTTGGAAGAAAACGGATTTTTGAAGTCGGTAAAAGTCGGAAAGGAAAAATTGTATTTGAATGAGCGATTGTTGAAAATTTTAGAGGGGAAGTAAAACAATAAATACCTGCAACAACAAAAAATAAACTTGATAAAATAGCCCTGTTGCTAATAAGGGTTTTGTGAAATGGCGGGGAAACGGTTTTGATAGAAAGTTAGTGCAAATAATCTGCTACTTCACAAAAATAGAGGTGATACTGAAAAGGCATCACCTCTATTTTTGTTGTATGTAATATAGTTGTTTAGAATCCTCCGCCAAATCCTCCGCCAAATCCTCCGCCAAATCCGCCACCATCAAAATCTCCGCCTCCTCCTCCACCGAATCCGCCTCCTCCACCGAATCCGCCGCCACCGAATCCTCCGCCGCCGAATCCTCCACCCATACTTAATTCACTAACTACGCAGCCCTCTGGCAGAGTGAACATTTCGGTAGGAATTTGAGCCTCCTCCTCAAAAGCGAGCGCGGTTTGGCTGGTATTACTCCACTCGCTTTCTGTTTCTGATTTTAGAGCTATTCCTTTGTAAATAGATGCAGTGATGTTTGAAGAGAATCCCATAGAAGAGCTGATTCTCATTGAATATTTCTGACATGTTACACCGGCCACCTCTTCCTGACCAAGCTCTTTTATCTTATTTCTTTTTATGACTTTTTTGTCAAGATTCAACCAATCTATTTGACCTATAGTACCTACAGAGACTGTACCCATCCCCATACCTCCAAAACCGCCCATTCTGCCTCCTCTGCCGCCAAATATGGGCATTACGGTTGCGGTGTTTTCGTTTTCGTTGATGGTATATGTTGAATCGCCAATTGATATTGTACGTGTTATGTTTTCTCCTCTAATGTTTACCGTTGCTGTTTGGCGGCCATAATCGTCGAAATATATTTTTTGTGTAATTTCGACCATTTCTAAAAGAACATCTTCTGTGTTTGTGTTACCAAAGCCTCTAAAACCACCCATAGCACCAAAGTTCGGCATCTCGCCCATATCGGAAGAGATTGTTATTATACCTGATTTTACTCCGAATAATATCTCGGGAACCTCTTGCTTAGCCGCACTTGCTGTAAAACAGAGTACCGCTAACATAACTGTTGATAATCCGTACTTTTTCATTTTTATTTTATATTTATTAATAATTATACATGGAATGGTTACTAATAGATATATATATTAAAAACGACAATGTTAAATGATGTTGAAAAATTTATTTATAGCCGGATCTTATCTGAGCAGATCTAGCATAAGGGGTATATCGGTGGTAATTATTCCTTTTTTAAGTAGGGTGGGAAGGTCATTGTTAAAGTATTCTTGAAACTTATCAAATCCTTCGGTATCGACACATTTTTTATATAGAATTGCTGCATTGGAGGCTTTTTTTAAAATCCATTTAGCATGGCCGGCATTTAGATAATCTTGAGGAGAGGGTTGTGGTTCATTAATGAGCTTATCGTAATATTTTTGGGCTTGCTCTGTCTTGTCGCAGAGTAAAGCGCACCAAGCTATGGCTCTCCATGCTTTTATAGAACCGGGTCTTAAATACTCTACTTTGAAAAAACGGGTAAGCGCCTCTTCATATCTTTCTAAACTAACCAAACACTCTCCGATCTGTAACAATAAGGAGAGTCTGTCCGGTTGGATAATTTCTGCTTGTAAATAGAGTTCTAAGGCTTTGTCGGGCTCTTTTAAAATTCGGTGACATTGAGCGCGGTGACGTATTGTCCAGATATTGTCCGGATTGAGTATGTCGGCTATCATGTACTGCTCTAGAGCTAACTCTATTTGATCTGTTTTTTGAAGAGCATAGCCGGCTTTCTGAAAAAGCTGATAATCTGTTTTATCTGGCTTAATGGTGCTAGCAATCTCCATGAAAGAGTTGGCGGCCTCGTCGTAATAGCCTTTGTTAAGAAAAAACTCGGCTGTTTCTTTCAATGTTTCGGGGCGTTTTGATATGGTATTAAGAGCTTTGGTATTGAGATAGTTCAAATTTTCTTTAAAGGGGTCGTAAAATTCATGACGCCGGCTGAATAGCTTGAAAAAGCGATATAAATCTTGAATATACTGTTTTGCTATAATACCGTAGAGTTTATCTTTTGGTATAATTTCTGACATCTGCGGATCATGGCTCATATCTAGATTTTGTTCTGTAATCTGGCCTATTATCATATCTCTTTGTGCAGTGGGTATTTGCGAGAAGGTAAAACAGAAGGAGTATTTATCTGAATTACAGAAAAAACTTGAAACAAGCAATGCTTTCCCAAAAACGGACCTATTTAATTCTAATTGAGAAAAGGTCTCTTGAATATTCGGTTGACGGAAATCGAATATTCTGAACCAGTTTGGAAGTTCTTTAAAGAAGGGGTAGTTTTTAAGATTGGAAAAGGTGCTCATATAGACATCGGCCCCCTCCATCTGGAGTTCGGAAATTTCCATAACCTTGTCTTTAACATTGCTTTTGTCTATCCACTCTTCCCAATCGGGATTGATATCTTCGGGATCTGTCATCTCTGCTATACCTAAATCGAGCTTGGGGTTTTTAAGCATTGATGGAATTATCTCTTCACGCATCTTCTTGTCTATCTTTGTGGTCTCCCTGCAAAGAAGCAATAGTAACTGTATCTCGCTAAGACGTGTCTCAATGTTGGGACTTTCAAAAAGTAGTTCTAATCTTCGCTTTGAATCGGAGAAATAGGGCAGTACGTGGTCGTGTAATATTGTTACAAGAACAAGGCCCGTTAAAGCTCTTTGAGATACTAATGGCTCTTTATGGTTAGACAAATCGCATAGAAGGATATATTTTTGGGAGTCGAAACGTTCAAATAGAGAGAGAGTAACGGCGCTGATAATCAGGGCTATATCGGTTGGGGATATTTTTGAAGAGTTGGCTATGTGTAAAAAGCTTTTTTTAATGTCAATATTCCACGTATCGCTAGTCCATATTGTGTTGAAAAAGGAGTGAATGCTCTTTTCATGTTTCGAAAGGAGCTGTTTTAGATAGTCGGACTCTATCAGATTGCTTTCACTACTTGCCCTATTATTGGGAAACATTTCGGAAAAATTCTCCAATATTGGAACAAATTGGTCAAAATTAGATGTGTTGTTATTAAAGATGCGTTTTGTCTGATAGTAGAGGGTGTTGGAGATATTCAGCAAGATTGTTTGGATGGTATCGTCGTTAAGAATTATAGTTTTCTTTATAAGTCTTTTATAAAGCGCAACTCTTTGGGTATCGGGAACTCCTTGACGGAAATATTGCAACATATAGGTATATGCTATGGTGAGCTCATCGAAACGGGCTTTCAGATGCCAATTATTGGATAGGTCTATCTGTATGCGCAATAGCTCAAGAGCCTCTTTGAGACGTGAATCTAAAAGAAGTGAAAAGATCTGTTTTTTGCGTAATACTACATCTTTCTCTTTTATCATAATTTTCCGACAGTTTCAAAATAATATAATGCGGCTATCTTGCCGCATTATATTATGTATAATCTATTTTTTAATAGCGGCTATTCCGGGTAATACCTTACCCTCTATGGCCTCGAGCAAGGCTCCTCCGCCTGTGGAAACGTAAGAGACTTGATTGGCTAAACCGAACTTATTTATGCATGCAACTGAATCGCCACCACCAATAAGAGAGAATGTTCCCTTGTTTGTGGCCTCTGCAATGGCTTCTGCAATGGCTTTTGAGCCGATGGCAAATTTATCCATCTCAAATACTCCGCAAGGACCGTTCCAGAGAAGGGTTTTTGATTTGATAATAATATCGGCAAATGTCTTAATTGTTTCAGGACCAATATCCAGGCCTTCCCAACCATCGTCTATTTTGTCGGAGTCTACAACTTTGGTATTGGCTTTGTCAGAAAAATTGTCGGCAATAACTGAGTCTTTAGGTAGGATAAGGTTAACTCCATGCTCTTTGGCTTTATCCATTATTTCAAGAGCAAGTTCAAGCTTGTCCTCTTCGCAAAGTGAGTTTCCAATGGAACCACCTATTGCTTTTTTAAAGGTGTATGTCATGCCACCGCACAGAATAAGATTGTCTACTTTTGTAAGCAGATTTTCAATAATTTCTATCTTGGTAGAGACTTTTGATCCTCCCATTATGGCAGTGAAGGGGTGTGCTATGTTGTTCATCACCTTGTCTACTGCGGCAACCTCTTTGGACATAAGATATCCGAACATTTTGTTGTTGGAGTCAAAGTAATCGGCTATTATAGCTGTAGAGGCATGTTTGCGGTGTGCTGTGCCGAAAGCGTCGTTTACGTAGCAGTCTGCATAGCCGGCAAGAACTTTAGTGAAAGTTTTTTGTCTCTCTTTCATCTCTTTTTTAGCTCTCTCATAGCCGGAATCTTCTTTATCTATTCCTCTGGGTTTACCCTCTTCTTCGGCGTAGAAACGGAGATTCTCCAACATAACTGCCTGACCGTTATCAAGTGAGTTAACAATGTCTTGTGCATTTTGACAGTCGTCGGCAAACTTTACATCAACCTCAAGTAATTTGGATACGTGATTAAGAATGTGTTTCAAAGAGTATTTTGGATCGGGATTTTTCTTGGGACGCCCCATGTGCGAGGCAATAATAAGACGGCCCCCGTCAGAGATAATCTTTTTAAGAGTGGGCATGGCCGCTTTAATGCGGTTGTCGTCTGTTATATTGAAGTTCTCGTCTACGGGAACGTTAAAGTCGACACGTACAAACGCTTTTTTGCCGGCAAAATTGAAGTTGTCAATTGTAGTCATAAAGATATTTTTATTATTGTTTAAAATCCTGTTTTGGTAATTTGTTCTATTCTTGCAGAATTTGTTCTATTCTACTCTTGCAAAGGTAACTGTTTTTTTTTGAAAAAGGAGCAGACTTCTGTTAGGCCACACTTGTGACATAAAGGTTTACGGGCTACACATGTGTAACGTCCGTGAAGTATTAACCAATGGTGTGCTTTGATTAAAATATTGGCTGGTATATGTTTTGTCAGCTCGTTCTCTACACAAATTGGGGTGTTGCATTTTTGGGGGACAAGCCCAATTCTGCGACTTACCCTGAATACATGGGTGTCTACCGGCATGGCGGGATTGCCAAATGCTACGGCCGTAATTACATTGGCAGTTTTTCTTCCTACTCCCGGCAGTTTTACTAACTGATCAAAACTCTCCGGTACCTCTCCTTGAAACTCTGAGACAAGCATTTTAGCCATTTCGGATAGATATTTTGACTTTGAATTGGGATAGGTTACGCTTTTTATTAACGAAAATATTTGCGATACATCGGCTTGAGCCATGTGCGAGGCTGTTGGATAGGCCTTAAAAAGAGCGGGTGTTACAATATTGACTCTTTTGTCGGTACATTGGGCCGAAAGAATAACTGCTACCAGAAGTTGAAAATTTGAAGAGTAGTTCAACTCTGATTGAGCAATGGGAATGGTTTTATTAAAATAGTCAAGGCAGATATTGTAAAGCTCCTCTTTTTCCATATTAAAAGGTGTGTTGGATTTATAGCTTTTAAAAAAAGCATGCCCATTTATATAATGTGTTACATATTTGCCGATTCGAACTCTTTAAGAAAACGCAGATCGTTCTCGGAGAACATTCTCAGATCTTTAACTTTGTATTTGAGATTTGTAATTCGCTCTATCCCCATACCCAGAGCGTATCCTCTATATTTTTCACTATCTATGCCGTTTAACTCTAAAACATTAGGATCTACCATTCCGCAACCCAAAATCTCAACCCAACCGGTTCCTTTACAGAAGGGGCACCCTTTACCGCCGCATATAACGCAACTTATGTCCATCTCTGCCGATGGCTCTGTAAAGGGGAAATAACTGGGACGTAGCCTGATTTTTGTATCGGGACCAAACATCTCTTTGGCAAAATGGAACAAGAGTTGTCTCATTTCGGTAAAGGTTACATTAATATCTACGTATAGTGCCTCTACTTGATGAAAAAAACAGTGAGCTCTATAGCTTATTGCCTCGTTACGATAAACTCTTCCGGGGCATATAATTCTTATAGGGGGTTGGCTTTTTTCCATAACTCTACTCTGTACGGACGATGTGTGAGTGCGTAGAATAATATCGGGGCGACTCTCTATAAAGAAGGTGTCTTGCATATCTCTGGCCGGGTGATCTTGTGCAAAATTCATAGAGGAGAATACATGCCAGTCGTCTTCTATCTCCGGGCCGTCTGCAAGTACAAAACCTAATCTGTAGAAGATATCTATAATTTTATTCTTTACAATTGTGATGGGATGGCGTGAGCCAAGTTGTACAGGATAGGCCGTACGGGTTAGGTCGATAATATCTGAAGAGGATTTGTTACCGGACGATCTCTCTTTAAGTAGGGTGATTCTATCTTGAACACTTTTTTTTAAATGATTAAGCTTTATACCGACCTCTTTTTTTAATTCTGGAGTTACTTGACGAAAATCGGACATTAAATTGTTGATAATCCCCTTTTTACCGAGGTATTTAATGCGTAAAGTCTCTACTTCTTGAGGATTACTTGCGTTTTCTGCCTCTATCTCTTTAAGTAATTTATCTATTTTATCGATCATAATTCCGAAATTGTCTCTAAATGATACGCAAAAGTAACAAATATTTTTGGGTGTTCTTACTTGGGTTGCTACTTTTGCTGTTGAATTATCTTATTTTAAAGCGGATGAGAATTGTAGAGAACTGCTCTTTATTAAAACATAATACTTTTGGTATTGATGTGCAAGCTGATTATATGGTGGAGTATTCTGATGTTAGCGAGCTGAAAAAGGCTTTGCAACTCTCTGTTAGACCTATTTTACATATAGGTGCCGGTAGCAATCTGCTTTTTCTTGACAATTTTCACGGTACAATAATTCGTTCTACAATAGATAGTGTGGATGTTGAGACAGAGACCGAAGATTCTATCTCTGTTAGGGTTGGATCGGGGGTTCTATGGGAAAACTTTGTTAAAATGTGTGCTGAAAAAGGGTGGTGGGGAGTAGAGAATTTATCTGCTATTCCGGGATATATGGGAGCAGCTGCGGTTCAAAATATTGGAGCATATGGTGTTGAACTGAAAGATGTAGTGGAGAGTGTTAGTGCTGTCTGTATAGAGGATGGTTCTGAACGGGTATTTGGCCGGTCGGAGTGTATGTATGGATATAGAAATAGTGTTTTTAAGAGTGAATTAAAGGGACAATATATAATTACTCATGTTACTTTAAGACTCTCTAAACATCCTACTCCCAATTTGGGATATGGAGAGCTAAAGCGTGTGGTTAAGGGGTTAGGAGTGGTTTCTCTTAACAATATTGGTAATGCTGTAAGGGGTATTCGTGCCCAAAAATTACCTGATCCGGCTCTTCTGGGCAACGCCGGCAGTTTTTTTATGAATCCTGTTGTAAGCGTGGAACATTATAAAAAGTTATTGAAGGATTATGCTGATATGCCTGCTTATGCTTTGAGCAATAACAGGATGAAGCTATCTGCCGGATGGATGATTGAGAGTTGCGGATGGAAGGGCAGGGGGCTGGGTAAAGCAGCTGTGCATGATATGCAGGCTTTGGTACTTGTTAATAAAGGAGGAGCTACAGGATTGGAGATAAAAGAACTTGCCGATAGAATTATTGATGATGTGCACTTAAAGTTCAATGTTACTTTGAGTGCCGAGGTGAATTATATTTAACAATGAAGATCTATTTTTTGGGTACTGGTACATCTATTGGAGTGCCGGAGATGGGGTGCGATTGTGATGTATGTATGTCGACCGATGCAAAAGATAAGCGGCTCAGATCTTCTGTGATGGTTGAACATGAGGGTAAACGTATATTAATAGATTGCGGTCCGGATTTTCGTCAGCAGATGTTGAGAGTGGGTGTTAAAAAGATAGATGGTGTTTTAATAACCCATGAACATTATGACCATGTTGGAGGAATTGATGATATTCGCCCTTTCTCTAAATATGGTGATGTACCTATTTATGCGGAAAAAATGGTTATTAAGCATCTGCTTGAACGTATTCCATACTGTTTTGGATCAAATAAATATCCCGGATCACCAAAGCTGAAACTGGTAGAAATTGAACCGGATGTTGAGTTCAAAATAGGAGATGTAATGGTGAGACCACTACGCGTAATGCATGGCGATCTGCCTATTTTGGGATTTAGAATGGGGAGAATGGCCTATCTTACTGATATGAAAAGCATATCTGAAGTATATGTTAAGGAGTTGAACGATTTAGATATTCTGATAGTTAATGCGCTGCATATTCGTGAACACCCGTGTCATCAGAATTTAGTGCAGGCTATTGAATTTGCCACAAAAATTGGGGCTACAGAGACCTATTTTGTGCATATGAGCCATTATATTGGTCTGCATGCGGATATAGAGAAGAGGTTACCACCGCATATTCATTTGGCGTACGATGGGTTGGAGATTGAGATATAGCCTAAAAGTTACTGTTTTACATTTTTTTTCAGGGTTTCACTGATACTCTGTTTCATTAACAGTGTTCTTTGATCTGTTATATTGGTTTTTTCGGGTATGTACATTGTACCATACTTACAGCGGGATAGTTTGATGTGTTTGAACGGATTGTTGGCTATATCATTTAACGAACCCTCTATATTTACTCCCAACCTGATGGGTAATGGGCTCTCTGTTAGGGATATATGATATTTACAATCTAAATCTTTATTTATGTTGTGACGCCCTCCAATTACGGCTTTATACTTGTCCATGTGAATCAGGAAGGGGTATAGGTCTACTTTGTTTCTAAGCACCTGTAGCTCTACCGACAAGCTGTCTATCTTGTTTTCGGCATTACGGCTCATAAAAAGATTTTTCTTAATTGTATTGAAGACTTTGTTGTCCATAATGACAAGATCTTTTGCCTCAATTGCGGAGGCTCCTATTAAGGTGGGCATCTTGGGCTCATAATTGGCTTTCATATAGGTTTCGGCTGCAAGATGGAACTGTGCTTTACCATCGAATGATTTAAGCATGGGCACAATTGAGTCTACTGATGGTATCAAATCGATTAATTCGTCAATCTCTATGTCTAATAGATGAAAATCTATTCCGGTGTAGAGATTATCACGGGACGGGGTTTTATAAATTGCTGTAAGTTGCATCTGAGCTGTGTTTGACGAGAATCCAAGTTCTTGTAAAACTACAACTCCATCTTTTACGGTTATCTCTCCTCCTATAGTGTTGAATTGATGGTTGTTAAACTCCATAACGGCTATATTGGTATTGAGTATAAAATCCACTCCCATTGGAACAATAAATGGATCTGCGGTATCTATGGTGTCGTTTGCTATCTCTGTTAGTGGTTTGTTGTCAATTTCATCATTATCGGTATCTCCAAAAACGTTGATTATTGAGAGTAACTCTGTCATATCGGTATAGTTGGAGGTGAAATCCATCTCTCCGGTAAGCAATCCGGTCTTTTCTAAATAAGCATCAATATTGTAGATGTCTCCTGTAAGACTTATGTCGGAATTGCCAATAAGTAAACGACTCTCTGATATGTTGAATCTGCCCAGAGAGAAATCGAACATTAAATGGGGTAGGGTGACCGGTATTTGAAGCATATCTAAGCTACCATTTTTTAGATCTACTTTGACTGCCGGATTCCATTTGAGCAGAAGATCTTCCTTAATGGGATCAAGAGCTGCTGTGGCTTGTGCTGATATTTTGCCAAAATTGGCTCCCAAAGCTTTTCCAATAGCTGTTTGGATAGAGTCGCATGAAAATTCAAGATTGAATTGGGACTTATCATTACTGTTGCTGGGAGGCGTCATTGAGATATCTATATAACTGTTATTGAGGTTGGCACTAATAGTCTCTATCGAGGCCTCTATAAAATCGGCCTTTACTATGGTGGAGGCCCAAATATTAAGGGTGGAGTCGGGGATATCTGAAATTTGGGCAAAACTGTTTATGTTATTGAATTTTACCGACATTAAAGATTCGTCTACTACGTTTACCATTAAATCGGATGCTACAAGGGTGGCATCAAGAAGGTGGTTTTTTTGTGCGGTTTTGCTTTTGGAGGGATGGCTCAGATTGGCCTCTATGTTTGACGATAAGGCTGTAATGGTATCTTTGTAGTTGAGTGTAAACTCTTTTACCAAGATGTTGGCCGAGGTGTTGTCTACTACCATTTTGCCTGAAACCATCTGCCCATTGTAGGCTGCTTGAAGTGAGAGTATTCCGGTTGCTTTTATTCCATCAGTCATGGGGTTAAAACTATCCGGTATCATTGCCAAAATTTGCTCTATATGGCAAGTGTTAATGTCCATTTTGGCCGAGAGGGCCATGTTATCGGAGTTGTAAAGATGGCAATTGCCACTTATTGATACTTCTTGTTTGTTTATGGAAAAAAGCCCTCTGTTAAGGTTGATACGGTTAAGGGCGGTATCGGCCTTGATAGGGAGTGAAATATTGATGGGCCAGTGATTTATATATGTGTCGCCATTCATTGCTACTCTAAGCGAGGGGGAGTTTAAAACGGGTGTTATGCTTATGTTATCGCCCTCTTTGTAGCCGGATAGCCCTAAATGGAACTTTTCCGTATCGGCCGATACGTTCATATCTTGAGCGGTTATAGCTGTTTTAAATCTCTCGCCGTTAATATCTATTTGTACTTTTCCATCCATGATATCCGGATTTATAAAGCCGTTGGCATATAGAGATATTGCATTAAGAGATAGTGTTGCAACGTTAGAGAGATTGCTACTCTCTGTGCTAAACAGATTTGCGTGTAGATTGGCGGCATGAGCGTTTACTGTACCCTGAATGGAGTTGTTCCTAATATCTGCCGTAGTATTGAACGTTGCTCCCAAGTTGTCTAATATTGTTGTAAGGCTATCTATATTGAGCTCTATTAATCTGCTATTGAACGTAACTACTCCTTTGCCATACTCCAGCTCTGTATCGGCATTGGCATCTATATCAATTTTGAATTCTGAGAGCTCGGCCTCTATATCGCCCATTGTTAGTTTGGTAAGCAGGGAGGATAGTGTGATATTACCTTTAATCTGATGTTCTTTGAATGTTCCATCGGCTGAGGCTGAGATATTGCTTAAACTTATATTGGTTAAGGTGTTATCGCTAATTGTGGTATTATTATTGGTGGTATCGTTATTGGTGGTATCGTTAATGGAGGCATCTATCTGTTTAATACTTAAATCTAAGTTGCCGTAAATGTTATCGCTATCAATCTTACCATCAAGATATAATCCTAATTCTGTAACATAAACTTCTATCTCTGATAAACGGTCTATATATGATAGATTAAGATCTTTTACGGTAAGCTCTTTAAGATCTATCGAAACCTCGGTATCGTTATCTTGATTGGATGTTGGAGTGTCTGATAAAAATATGCTTATGTTTGATTCGCCCTGTTCGTTATAGAATATATTGGCGTTTGCTCCGTATATGGCGGCTTTACGTATGTTAACTTTTTTTTTAAGGAAAGCCTTAATATCAATAGCTACAATGGCTTTGTCTATAGAGATCAGAGTGTCTGATTCGGCACAAGGTATGGGATTTATAAGGCTTATATTGTTTATCTCCAGACCTATTTCGGGGAAGGTTTTAAATAGGGTTAGATCTATGTTATTCGCATTAAAGCTAATGGGTATGTAGGTTTGTGCTACTCTGTTTACCAGTTTGGTTATCTTAGGCGGCGTTAAAGTTATCCAGAGTATAAGCCCAACAGAAAGAAAAACCAAGCCGACTATTGAGAGCAGAATAACCGTTACCGTTTTTAATGTGTTTCTTACGGCCTTTTTCATTGTTTGATAAAGATTAATTTTTCTTTAGGATCGAGCCTATCGTAACACTCCATTTTTGCGACATTTAGAGAGGTTATAATGTATGTTTCGTAAGCGTTAACATTTATATTATCGCCTTTAGCCTCTATCTCTATGGCATCGCCTATCAGAGTCCATTTAAAATTTTTTCCATCGCCGTTGATATCTTCGTATCTGCCGTTATAATTACTGTTGAATGTGTAATATAACCCTATGCTCTTACAATACCATTTGCCATAAATCAGCGCTTCGTCGTATTCGGGATCGTCGTCTAAAAAACATCCTGACAACGTAAATAGAGTCACTATAAGTGACAGGGCAAGAATTTTTAGGCTCTTTTTCATTTTTTATGTATAAATAGAGTGAGATTGTGCAAAGATAGAGTTTTTAAGATTAGGTCTCTTATTTCTTCTAAAAGATCTGTTATTATTATACATAATAGGTGTTTTCGGCTTAATTTCAACACCTCTTATAAAATAGCTCTATAACAGACGATAGATAGATTTTTTATACTACATTTGTGTATGAACGCAAAACATTAAAATTAATTGATATGAAAACTACTACGCTCAAGTTTTTGATATTTGCATCGGCTGTTCTTGTTATGGGATTTTCCGGATGTTCTGATAAAGGTGGCGATATTAAAAAACGCTTTCAGGCTGTTGAATATATTGATACTGTCTATTATGATAATACGGATAAATCTACTCATTATAATTTTTCTATATATCTAATGAAAGCCACATGTGGTGATGCTTTTGCCGAAAAGGTGAATAGCGATATTGTGGAGGTTGTATTTGGATATGAAAATGTCTCCATAGAAGATGCCGTAGAACAATTTGTAAACTCTTCGGTGACTTTATTCAAAGAGGATATAAAGGAAATAAAAGAGATAAACAGAAAGGAGAATGCAGGTATTCCGGAATTTGAGTATGTATACTTTCTTAATTCTCGTGTAAAAGATGGAGGGAAGGGTATTGTAAACTACATTTTAGATCAATATACCTATTCCGGAGGAGCGCATGGAAACACTTTGGTTACATGCCGTAATTATAGCTCGGATAACGGAGATTTAATAACTCTGAACGATATTCTTATTCCCGGTTATAATGAGTTTTTAAAGCCTGTACTGTTAGAGGCTTTGAAAAAAAAGACTCAATCGGCTAATGGGGATGATTTGCGTAATAAAGGTTTTCTTACTATGAATGGTATATATGTTCCTGAAAATTATATAATCAAATCTGATACTTTAAAATTTATATTTAATCAATATGAGATTGCTCCATACTCTTCCGGTATAATAGAGCTGCTTGTGCCTATGTCGGAGTTGTCGGGGTCTTGGTTGAAAAAATAACAAAAGAGTACAGAGAAGGTTTGTTTATCCCAAATTAATCTGCTACAATTGTGCTCTATTTTAATACATGAAGATGAAATAGAATCTGAAAAAGAGCCTGAAAAAGAATATAAAGAAAGATAATTATATGAATAACAACGAGCCGGAAGATAAAGGAATGGGTACGAAAACTGATCAAAACGAAATACCGGAAAGCCCTACCTATCAAAACGAAATACCGGAAAGCCCTACCGACAAAACAACCGAGAAGAGAAAAAAACGAATCCACAGTTTTTTTGACGTAGCCATAGACATACTGTTTTGGACAATGGCCGTAGTAATGGGAGTAGGACTGCTTCATTACGGCCGTCGTATCTTTATAGCTGAGAAATTTATCATCCCCACATACTCCATGTATCCCACACTGATACCGGGAGACCGTATCATGGTAAATAAGCTCTGTCATGGCGCAAGGCTGTATCGGAGCTTCGATTTTAGCGACCATGCTCCAATGGAGAGTTTGCGCATGCCCGCATTACGTAAGATACGTCCCGGCGATATAGTAGTCTTTAACGAGATACATCCCTACGGAGACTGGAGCCGCATTGAATTCAAGATAAACAAGGTCTTCTGCAAGAGAGTACTCGGGACCCCCGGCGACAGCATAAGTATTATAGACGGCATAAACATAAACAACCGTTACGATGGCTTAATCGGACTGTTAGAAGTTCAGCAAAGGATGAACAATATGCCTGACAGCCTCTTCATACAGAGTTTCTGTTTTATGGCTTATCCAATCTGGCGTAGCTCATGGACCATAAAGAACATGGGACCTCTCTATGTACCTGCCAAAGGAGACAACATATCTCTTGACGAATGGCACTGTACGCTATATGGCCAGATAATAGAATACGAGACCGGTAGTCATTTGGAGTTCCGTGATGGAACGGCACTGCTTGATAGTATACCGACAGATATCTATACATTTCAAGATGATTATTACTATGTGTTGGGCGATAATTCACCCGACTCTAACGATAGCCGTTACTGGGGATTTGTTCCGGGACGGTTCATTGTGGGGGCGGCCACCCGCATATTTTACTGTCGCGACCGGCAGACGGAACGTTTCCGTTGGGATAGGCTATTGAAACGTATTTAATTAACATTGTTGATTTTTGGTTAAATAGATTTAGACTGTAAAAAACCTATCCGCTTTTGGGGAAAATTTGATAGCGATATAAAACAAAAAAGTAGAGTTAACTGTTTTGATAACAATATAATAGTAAAAATTTGTTTTTATAAAATTAATCTGCTACAATTGTACTCTGTTTTGATACTTGAAAATAAGAATTTAATAACCTAAATATAAAGTTTCACTATGAAAAAGTCCATAATAACACCTACTTAAAAGAAACATGTATGAATTTAAATTCTAAGATAAAATCTGTATTGATTTATTTATCTATAGCCTACGGCATAGTTTCATGTAAGCAAAAACCACATTATGCATATCCTGTAAAGGAGTTCGATCCCAACAGTATCAGTGAATATGTAGTTAACGGTACAAAAACAGATATTATTATAAATGGTCCGATATGGCAAACAGTAATGGATGATTCTTTGCTGGTTGTTCAGGTAAATGAACCGACAGGCCTATTGAGTGTTTACAACACAAGAAACATGAGTTGGATGATGGGGTTGTGTACAATAGGCCGTGCCAGAAATGAGTTCATAAAACCATTTTTTTTACTCTCTCAAACATATAAAAGAGGGGAGGAGACATTCATTACCGCTGTTGACAAAGATCTGTATGTAAAAGAGATAAATCTTACTGCGTCAATCAGAGATGGGTTTACAGTGGTATCTAATATTGGTGATTGTCCTTCATTTAATCATAATAATCGTTTTTTATTTGTGGATAATGATATCACAAATTTGTTTCTTTACAAAATAGGAAGCGATACTCCGGAAGATGATTTTTGTGGTGCATATTCAGTAATTAATTCTAAAACCAAAGAGAAAAAGGTTATAGAGGCCTTTCCAAAACCCATGAACTCTGATGCAGAAAGCGTAAGCTTTTATTCTTCGGGCGCGATATATAAACATCCGGAGAGGAATCTGTTTGTTCAGCCTCTTGAGTATATGGATTATATTCTCTATTTCGATATTGATGCTGATAGTGCATTTGCGGTTCATAAAAATGGAAGCCCTACATTTGACGATATTGCACCAGATGGGAGAACTCTTTTATTTGCTGGTGGAGGAACAGTTACAAAAGATTATCTGTTTACACGTCATTGTGAATATCATATAGATGATAACGGAAAACATATTCGAGTAACAAATATGTTAATATTTGACTGGCAGGGAAATCTGAAAAAAAACATCAAATTGAGTCCTGATGTTATTAATCTGACTTATGATGAGCGTACTCAGATTTTGTATGGATTTGATATGCCTGAAGAGGGTTTTGAACAGACTCTATATACCTTCAACATGAGTGATGTATTTAAAACGTTACCATGAATAAAAGTGTGTTATTGCTGATTTGATTTCTGAAAAGTATTTAGCTAAGAAGGCGGGTAATAAATCAGATTAATTCTGACTATTGCTAAAAAGAGATAGGTATAAAGGATTTCAGATATGATATCTTAGAAGTATCGGTAAAAAACATCTATTATTTAAACAATTAATTGAGGCATTAGAATAAAAAAACCGGTAAAACTTCTGTTTTGCCGGGCTAATATATTAAGGGTGAATGGTGGGATTCGAACCCACGACTTTCAGAACCACAATCTGACGCTCTAACCAACTGAACTACACTCACCATGAATATTAAAACGGTGCAAATATACGGGCTAAGTTTGATATGACCAAAATTGCAATGATTTTTTTATTTTGAATTTTCATTATTTAGAAAATTCTTTCACATTCTTATTATAGGTTTGCAATAGTGAACGTGTGGCTCTAATACTTTTATTCATAAGTGTTAAGGATGCAGGCGATAAATCGGTCTCTAAATAGGGTGAGGGTATTACACGGAAATCTTTTTTACCGCTAATAATGGGTCTCTCTGTCCATACAAGGCGGTATTCGCAACTGTTCAGTTTTGTGACTGCCCCAATTTTTATAATAGATAGAGAGATTATAGCACCGTTATCTGTATGTTCAGCACTCATATTGGAGATAAAGTTGCCTAATGAATAGGCTATAAGATGGTTATCGGTTTTGTGAATATTAGGTATAAGTTCCATAGGTTGAACGGTGTGGGAATGGGCACCAATAATGTGATCTACTCCTTGTGAGATGAGCCATTTGGCAAGAGAACGTTGTTGTGAATCGGGTTGTAAATGGTATTCGTTCCCCCAGTGCATGCATGCTATTATACAATTGGGGTTTTTTGAACGGGCTTTTGTTATATCATTTTTTATAATAATGGTGTCAATAAGGTTTACTATACAGGGCTTGGGTACATTTATGCCGTTAGTTCCGTAAGTGTAGTTTAGAAATGCTATTCTGATTCCGTTTTTTTCAAGAATAAGAGGATAGAGTGAGTCTCTATCTGCATGGTCAAGATATGTTCCGCAATGTGCTATGCCAAGAGAATCTAGAGTTTTAATGGTGCTTATTACTCCTTTGAGCCCGCGGTCCAGGCAATGATTATTGGCTGTAAGAACTATGTCGAATCCGGCATCTTGAACGGCTATAGCTAACTCTTTAGGCGAACTAAACTGTGGATATCCGGTATAGGGAGGTAAGCCTAAAGTAACCTCAAGATTTGCTATAGAGATATCTGCCTGCTCAATTATCGGCTTGACCTGTTTGAAACACTCCTCGTAGTTGAATGTAAGGGAGTCGCGAAAAGCTGATTCGAGTTGTTGTTGGTGTTGCATTATATCGCCTACAAACAGCAGATTCACTTTTTTGGGAGTTGCATAGTTCAAACTTCCAAAAACAGACAGTATAGTAAAAAGAATATTAATCAATTATTGTTGATAAATTGTTTTCTTGCCGGCTAAAAGGGTGTTTTTCATTAATGAACAGATTGTCATTGGACCTACACCGCCCGGTACAGGGGTGATATAGGAGCATTTTGGAGCAACCTGATCAAACATAACATCGCCAGAGAGCCTGAATCCCGATTTTTTACTTGGATCGGGAACACGGGTGGTACCTACGTCTATAACAACTGCTCCCTCTTTAACCATATCGGCTTTAACAAATCCGGGTTGTCCGAGTGCTGCTATAAGTATATCTGCCGAAAGGCACTCCTCTTTAATGTTGGTGGTTTTGCTATGGCAAATGGTTACTGTACAATCTCCGGGATAAGCTTTTTGAACCATTAAACCGGCCATAGGTTTGCCTACTATATTGCTTCTGCCAAGTATAACGCATTTTTTCCCGCTGGTCTCTATCTTGTATCGTGAAAGTAATTCCAGTATGCCGTTTGGGGTGGCTGAAACAAAACAGGGAAGCCCTATATTCATACGTCCTACATTTATAGGATGAAATCCGTCAACATCTTTGCGATAATCTATCTCTTCTATTATTCTTTGATCGTTGATATGGGCGGGAAGAGGCAATTGAACTATAAATCCGTCAATATCGGGATTGGCGTTCAATTCTCTTATTTTTTCTAACAACTCGTTTTCACTTACATTCTCTTGGTATCTGAATAATGATGATTTGAATCCGCACTCAGCACATGATTTAATCTTATTTTTTACATAGGTCTCGCTACCGCCATCGTGACCAACAAGTATTGCAGCTAAATGGGGAGGTTTAGAACCTTTGCTGACCATTTCGGTTACTTGGTTAGCTATCTCTTTTTTAATCTGTTCGGCTATTGCCTTACCGTCAATCAGTATCATAAGTGCTATTTGGTGAAACTATTTTTTTGACATAAGATTAGCCATCTTGTTTCCGGCTATGTTACGCATCATCTTTCGGGTCTGCTCGAACTGCTTCATCATTTTATTAACTTCTTGAATTGATTTTCCGCAGCCTTTTGAAATTCTGGTACGCCTGGAGGGGTTCTTGTTCAAAATATCGGGATTTCTCCTTTCGGCAGGAGTCATGGAATATATCATTGCTTCGATGCTTTTGAAAGCATCGTTGTCAATATCTACATCTTTAACGGCTTTACCAACACCGGGAATCATACCAATTACATCTTTTATATTACCCATCTTTTTTATCTGGGATATCTGTTCAAGAAAATCGTTATAATCGAATTGGTTTTTGGCCATCTTTCGCTGAAGTCTCTTGGCTTTCTCAACATCGAACTGTTCTTGAGCTTTTTCTACAAAAGTGACTATATCGCCCATTCCAAGTATGCGGTCGGCCATACGTTTAGGATGGAACAGGTCTAAAGCTTCCATTTTCTCTCCGGTTCCTACAAACTTGACGGGTTTGTTGACTACTGCCCGTATACTAAGAGCTGCACCTCCACGGGTATCGCCATCGAGTTTGGTTAACACAACTCCGCTAAAATCAAGACGATCATTGAACTCTTTAGCGGTGTTAACGGCATCTTGTCCTGTCATGGAGTCGACCACAAAAAGAATTTCGTTGGGATTGACAGCATTTTTAATAGCGGAGATTTCGTTCATCATGCTATCGTCTATGGCCAGACGGCCGGCTGTGTCTATGATTACAATCTCGTATCCTTTTGCTTTGGCCTCTTTAATAGCGTTTTGTGCAATTAATACCGGCTGTTTGTTGTCTGGCTCGGAATAGACGGGTACTCCTATCTGTTCGCCAAGCACTTTTAATTGGTCTATAGCGGCGGGACGATAAACGTCGCACGCTGCCAATAATATCTTTTTGGAGCGTTTGTTCTTTAAAAGATTGGCAAGTTTGGCGCTAAATGTTGTTTTACCTGAGCCTTGAAGACCGGCCATAAGTATTACGGCGGGATGTCCCTTTATATCTATATCGGATGCTTCACCACCCATTAGAGTGGCTAATTGATCGTGTACTATTTTAACCATTAGTTGGCCCGGCCTGAGCGACGTGAGAACATTCATTCCCAGCGATTTCTCTTTTACTGTATCGGTAAATTTCTTGGCCACTTTATAGTTTACATCGGCGTCAAGAAGAGCTTTTCGCACATCCTTAAGGGTTTCGGCCACGTTAACCTCGGTTATTTTACCTTCTCCTTTAAGGATTTTTAGCGACTTATCGAGTCTTTCAGAGAGATTTTCGAACATATTCAATTATTTTCTTTTAAAACGCAAAGGTAATAAAAAGAAATAGACTATCTCCCGCAGCTTTTGATCAAAGAGAGTATGTTAGCATTAAATTTTTCCGAATTAATTATTGTCTCAAGCGGGATGTGTACTCTATATTGCCAGTAGTTGTCGGGGTTAGATGGTACGTTTATCTGCTCTTGATCAGGATTGGGGTGTCGTAACTCCGAATCTATGGATAACCAGTCTTGAAGGGGTATGATAGTTAGCATTGAGGGGGAGCATAAATGTTCAGCTATTACTTTGCTGCAAATATTGGTTGATGCTTTGCTATGCTTTTGGCCGGCAATAACCGGATGCTCTTTCTCTATCCACTCTCTAATGCCGCTCATATCGTGAGACGATGTTGAACAGACCGACATATAGGGCCATGCAGCGGGATGTGATGTTTCAGACTCTTTACTCTTGGGCATTCTGTAAATTTCAAGGCTTAATAATCTAAGCTCTTTTATTAGCTCTTTGGTGCAATCCGGAATCATTCCTAAATCTTCTCCACAAGCTAACATATTGGTTGCTCCTATTATGGTTGGGAGTTTTGAGATTGCTGAGTTTAGCCAGAATTGATCGTGTAGGTGATAAAAAAAATCATTATATAATGAGATATATTTTTCTTGTTCATTGTTTGATAAAAGCTTGAACATTTTGGTCTCATAACCAAGAATTCTGGGGTGATAGAGTCCTTTTTTTTCTCTGTCTTCAAGAAATAGTAGGTCTGTTTTGTTTTCTGAGCTTAAAGCATGTGCATGATATGCGGCATTGAAGGGGAAGCCGTAATTTTCTATCTCTTTAGAGCTTAACGGAAGGGCAGGATTAAATTGCCCGAGCAACCCGCTCCCGTTCTTTTTGTCTATCTCCCAAATTCTTAAATAACCCAAAAGATGGTCTATACGGTAAGCGTCAAAATAATCGGCCATACGCTTAAATCGCTCTACAAACCAGGTGTAATTATCTGTTTTCATAACTTCCCAATTGTAGGTGGGGAACCCCCAGTTCTGTCCATCGGCGGCAAAATCGTCCGGAGGAGCACCTGCCATACAATCTGTGTTAAAAAGATGTGGATAGACCCAAGCGTCTACGCTGTTTCTACTAATACCTATGGGGATATCGCCTTTTAATATAATGCCTTTATTGTTGGCATATTTTTTTGCATCTTTTAATTGTTTGTCAAGATGATATTGAATAAACAGATGTAAGGCCACTTTTTTATATTGGGGAGAGGTGGGGTTACAAAGGGTTTCTGTTAATTCAGAGTTATAGTTGCTCTCTATCCACTCTCTGAAATTGGGTGTGTGGTACTTATCTCTAAAATAGCAGTAGACGGCATAGGGTTTAAGCCACTTACTGTTTTTCTTTAAAAAAACATTAAAAGAGTTAGAATTTAGACATTTATCTCCGTACTCTTTATATAGTAAAATAGAATATTTCCATTTTGTTTTGAGCACTTTTTCAAAATCTACCTTTTTGAGCGAGTTAAGCTCTTTACGCTCTTTGTAGAATTCTGTTGCAATTTTTTTATCTTTGAATTCTCCTATCTCTTCAAGATTTATGTAAATAGGGTTTAGCGCAAAAGAGGAGTTGGCGTTATAGGGATAGGAGTCTCTCCAAGTGCGGGTCATTATTGTATCGTTAACGGGAAGGGTCTGTATTACGCTTTGACCTGTAATGGTAGCCCAGTCTGCAAGTTTTTTGAGATCAGAAAATTCACCTATCCCAAAACTGTTTTTTGATCTTAGCGAGAAAATGGGAATGGCAGTACCAACACCTTGCCAAAGAGGTTTGCAATCAAGTTTTACATGCGGTATAATTACCGGACGTTGCTGAATGGTAAGTTCTTTATCTTCTCTCCATACATCAAATATGACCATAGTGGTTGTATTGATTGAGGGAATTTTATGGGGTTGCCCCTCTTCGTGCCTAATAATGCGCCCTTTTTCAATCACTTTATAGAAGTAATTGGTTTTTGGACTGTTCTTAATTTCGATATTTATGTACCATACTCCTTTTCCGTTATTCAACATAATTATATCATCTCTTTCCTGTCCGTTTTCTGAAATGGAAATGAGTAACTCCTCGCCCCAACGAGTATGGTACTCTATTTGTATATGTATTTGCATAACTGCTTTTAGGACTATTTTTGTTCAAATATACTACTCAGACTCTATAACCAAAGGTTATTTATCAATAATCTTTTTTCTACTCTGTTTTGATGGGATATTTCAGAATTGTAGCTTAGTGAAAATTGAAAAGTTATCAACAGTCGTGGTTTTTTATGTTGTAAAACTTTAAAATAGAAATAAGTAATGTTATTTTTGTCAAAATTTCATTC
>DASRNO010000045.1:0-9702 GCA_035647375.1 Bacteroidaceae bacterium | reverse complement strand
ACATTTCACTATAGTTAGGAAATAGTCGAAAATTTGTTTGACCAAATATAAAAATTGTAACACATAATTTTTAAATAGATATGAGAAAAATGATTTTTACAACTCTCCTGTTTGCAGGATTCAGTCTTTCGGCGCAGAGTTTGAAACTGACTTATGATGAACCCGCAAAAATTTGGGAAGAAGCGATGCCATTGGGGAATTCCCGTCTTGGAGCGATGGTGTATGGCATTCCTCACAGAGAGGAAATTCAGTTGAATGAAGAGACTATTTGGGGAGGAGGTCCTTATCGTAATGACAATCCCGAAGCGTTAGAAGCGTTGCCGAAAATTAGAGAGCTTATATTTGATGGGAAAAATGGGGAGGCTGATCGTTTGATCAACCAGACTTTTTTTACCAAGACCCATGGAATGCCTTTTCAGACAGCCGGGAGTGTTATACTGGAGTTTCCAGGTCATGAGAATTTCCAAAATTACCGACGGGAATTGGATTTAAATCGTGCAGTAACTACAACCTATTATGAGATAGATGGTGTGGTATATACCCGCGAGGCATTTTCATCTTTTGCCGATGATGTGGTCATCATGCGAATTACTGCTAATAAAAAAGGTGCATTGAATTTTAAGGTCGGTTATATTAATCCATCACAACATATTGTAACCGGAAAGGATAATGTACTCATATTAGAAGGCAAAGGTTCAGATCATGAAAACATTACTGGCATTATCCGCTATCAGACACATACTATGGTAAAAAATAGTGACGGTAGTATTGAGTTGACTGGTAATCAGATATCTGTGACCGGAGCAACTTCTGTTGTGCTTTATATTTCTATTGCCACCAATTTTACCGATTATAAAACAGTTGCTACCGATCATGCAGTTAAAGCTGCTCGGTTACTTTTAGCTGCGAGTAAAAAGAAGTTTGCCTTAGCCATGAAACAACATTCACGGATTTACAACGAACAGTTCAGCCGTTTCTCACTATCGTTGGGCAGTTTACCTGGAACTGATGCGATTACTACTACTCAGCGTATTCTCAATTTTCAGGATGATCAAGATCCCGCAATGGTGACTTTACTGTCCCAGTTTGGACGTTACCTGCTTATCTCTTCTTCACAACCGGGAGGGCAACCTGCAAACCTGCAGGGTATATGGTGTAACAGTATGCGTCCGTCATGGGATAGCAAGTACACAATTAATATAAATACTGAAATGAATTATTGGCCGGCAGAGGTTACCAATCTTTCAACTACTCATGAACCTCTTTTTGAAATGTTGAAAGATTTGAATCAAAGCGGTCGTGAAACGGCTAAGATAATGTATGGTGCCGAGGGATGGGTTGCACATCATAATACGGATTTGTGGCGAGTGACTAGTCCAATAGATTATGCGGCGTCCGGAATGTGGCCAACGGGTGGTGCCTGGCTTAGCCAGCATCTGTGGGAACACTATCTTTACACAGGGGATGAAAATTTTTTAGCGGAAATATATCCCATAATGAAAGGCTCATCCGATTTTTTCCTGACCTCATTAATCGAACATCCTGCTAATGGCTGGATGGTTGTTTCTCCTTCTGTATCGCCCGAGCATGGACCTATCTCCGCAGGATGCACCATGGATAATCAACTCGTGTTCGATATTCTTACCCGTACGGCAGAAGCAACCCGTATTTTGAAAGGTGACGAGGTATACCGGGAAAGTTTGCTGGCCATGGTTGCCAAGTTACCACCTATGCAGGTGGGTAAATATTCACAACTCCAGGAATGGCTGGAGGACAGGGATGATCCAAAAAGTGACCATCGTCACGTATCCCATTTATACGGGCTTTACCCCAGCAATCAGATTTCACCCTATAGAAGTCCTGAACTTTTTGAGGCTGCACGTAATTCTTTGAATTATAGAGGCGATATGGCTACGGGATGGTCTATCGGGTGGAAGGTAAATCTATGGGCGCGTCTGCTCGATGGTGACCATGCCTATAAGATTATCAAGAATATGCTTACCCTTGCAGGTAACAATAATCCCGGAGGAAGAACATATCCCAATATGTTCACGGCACATCCGCCATTTCAGATTGACGGAAATTTCGGATTGACAGCCGGTGTTGCCGAAATGTTGCTACAAAGCCACGATGGTGCAGTTCATATTCTACCCGCTTTACCCTCTATATGGGCAAATGGATCGGTTTCGGGTATTGTTGCACGCGGTGGTTTTGAGATATCCATGGAATGGAGAGATGGGAAAGTAACCGAAGTGAAGGTTCACTCTAAGATTGGTGGCAATCTTCGTATTCGTTCTCATGTTCCGCTTACCGGAAAAAATATGACAAAGGCACAGGGTGAAAACTCCAATCGGTTGCTCCAACCGGCCGATACAGCCAAACCTATTATATCCAAAGAGGCTTCATTGGATGGAGTTCAATTGACAGATCTTTTTGAATATGATATACCCACTCGGGCGGGAAAGAGCTATAAGTTTAAGGCTGTAGAGTGATTATTGATAGAATTTATTATAAAAAACAACTTAGAAAAAAATGAAAAGAAATCTTATCTTCTTACTACTTGTGATATCCTTAGCAGCTTGTAATGCACAAAAAAAAGAGATAACCCATTACACCAATCCCGTTATTAATGCCGATGCCCCTGATCCGTCATTGACCCGTCATGGTGATGATTTTTATCTTATCACCACCACCATGCACATGATGCCCGGAGCACCCGTTATGAAATCTAAGGATCTTGTCAACTGGGAAATTGTCAGTTACGTGTTCGATTCCTTGCACGACACTCCAAAGTATGATATGAATGAGGGGACGGTATATGGTCGTGGGCAATGGGCCTCATCCATTCGCTATCACGACGGAAAATTCTATGTGCTCTTCTCACCGAATGATCAGCCTTACAGGGCCTATATCTACTCCTCCACCGATCCTGCAACGGAAAAGTGGCAACTGGTTTCGCGCACGGCTCATTTTCATGATGCTTCCCTTTTCTTTGACGATGATGGGCGGGTATTTGTGTTTTATGGTACGGGCGACCTGCGTGAATTGGAACCAGATCTGTCGGGAGTAAAAGAAGATGGAGTACAGATGAAGATATTCGAAAGGGATGAAACCGAAACCGGATTGCTTGAGGGAAGTCATGTTGTAAAACACAATGATAAATACTACTTGATGATGATCTCCTGGCCGCAGGGTAAACCTCGCCGTCAAGTATGTTATAGAGCTGACAAAATCACCGGCCCTTACGAGAAAAAAGTGGTGCTGGAAGATAATTTTGCCGGATTTCCATACGTAGGCCAGGGATCGTTGATTGACGATAATCAGGGCAACTGGTATGGTGTCATTTTCCAAGATCGTGGAGCTATAGGTCGTGTTCCTTTACTTATGCCTGTTCGTTGGGTAGACGGCTGGCCCATGTTGGGCGATGAAAACGGCAAAGTGCCGGCAAGCGGTGAGATCCCCCTAAAATCCCATCCCGTAAACAGCCGTATTGTGGATAGCGATGACTTCGATGATTTGGTGTTGAAAAAATGCTGGCAATGGAATCATAATCCGCGCAACGATTACTGGTCACTAACAGAACGTCCCGGTTATCTTAGACTTAAAACAAATCGTGTTGCAGATAATTTGTATGCAGCACACAATACTTTGACACAACGTATGGAAGGACCTCAATGCAAAGGAATCGTATCCATCGATCTTTCCGGAATGCAGGATGGTGATGTGGCCGGGCTTAGTGCTTTTAATGGCCATTCGGGTCTATTATCGGTAATAACGGAAGGAGACAGAAAATATTTAACCATGTCCACCAACGTGGTTGTGCTGAGTGATAGAGAAAAAGCGATACTTAATGTGGAGGTTGAGGAAAAGGAAAGGATAGAATGGATGCAGAATAATATTTACCTGCGTATTGATTGCGATTTTAACCTAAACAGGGATATCGCCACTTTCTATTATAGTGCGGACAATGAAAATTGGATAAAAATTGGTGCTGATTTTAAGATGCGGTTCGATTATAAAAAACTCTTTATGGGTACCCGTTTTGCTATTTTCAATTATGCCACAAAAGAGAGTGGCGGTTATATAGATGTAGATTTTTTCGAATATGAGAATAGATTTTAAATTTCTAAAACTATCGGTTGTTATTTTTTATCTGTTTATCTCTTCTAATTTGCATGCATGGATCGGTATGCCTATGCCTCGTTTGCATGTAGAAGGTCGCTATCTTAAAGATCCTCATGGTAATATCGTTAATCTACATGGCTTTGCACAGACCTATAGCCCCTGGTTTAATGAGCGGGGAAGCAAATGGACAAACTATAATGTAAATGGCTGTCTAAACTATAATAGATCAATGATTGATGGTATTATGGATGCCGGTTGGAAAGTTAACTTTATACGTTTACACATGGACCCTTATTGGAGCAACACTCCGGGTTGTACTCCTGATTATCATGAAGCACATAATTGTTTTAATAAAACACGTTTCAAAAAATATTTAGATGAGGTTTTTATTCCTATGGCTGAATATGCTGTATCCAAAGGGTTGTATGTAATTATGCGACCCCCCGGAGTAAGTCCTGAAAATATTAAAGTAGATGATGATTACAATGAGTATCTGCTTACTGTCTGGGATATTGTATCCAAGCATGCAAAACTGAAAAATCATCCTAATATCATGTTTGAATTAGCAAACGAACCTATAAAAATACTTGGTCCCAACGGTGATTATGGAACCAGTTCACAGGGACATTTTGACAATTTAAAAACATATTTTCAGTCAATGGTCGATGTTATTCGTGCCAATGGTGCTGATAATATTTTATGGATTCCGGGTTTGGGATGGCAATCCAAATATAGAGGATTTGCAGTCAATCCGATAGAGGGTGAAAATATAGGTTATGCTGTTCATCTTTATCCGGGATGGTTTGGCAGTGTTAGTGGTGATAATACCTCTACAATAAATGGTTATACCGATTTTAAAAGAGAGTGGGATGCCGAGATTAAGCCTGTGGCAGATTTTGCTCCAATTGTCATTACCGAAATGGATTGGGCTGATGAAAAGTACAATGCTTCATGGGGTAAAGGCAAAACCGGAGTAGTTGGTGGCGAAGGTTTTGGTGCCAATTTTAAAAAGATAATGGACGAGACCGGCAATGTAAGCTGGTTAATTTTTACAGAGCCTCATCATTTGGCTCAATTTAAGGATACACCTCCTGCAGCAGGGCAACCCTATACCTTTTTAACAGATCCGGAAGCTTGCCCATGGCCCACATATCATTGGTTTAAAGAATATGCAGAGCAAGGTGATTATCCTCGTGCTGATTTTACGTATCGTTCACATAGCGATAATGGAGATGGGACATACACAAATCCTGTAATACATGCCGATTTTCCTGATCCTGATGTGATACGCGTTGAGGATATTTATTATATGGTATCTACAACTATGCATATTTTCCCGGGAGCAACTTTATTGAAATCTTATGATTTAGTCAACTGGGAGTATTGCAGTAATCCTTTGGAAATGATAGAATCCAGCGATGCTTATAATCTTTTAAATGGTCAAAATCGTTATTCAAAGGGACAATGGGCTTCAAGTCTACAATATAAAAATGGCAAATTCTATATATTATTTAATACCAATAATGAAGGTGGCTATTTGTTGACAGCAACAGATCCGGAGGGAGTATGGAACCTGAAAAAATTAAAACGTGGCTTTTATGATCCGGGTTTGCTTTTCGACGACAATAAAATTTATGTAATTCATGGCATCAATTCATTAAAAGTAACCGAGCTGAATGATGAATTTGAAGCTGTAGGCAATGATGTGGAAGTGGTTAACCGTCCTAACAAAGGATTGGAAGGGAGTCGCTTCTATAAAATTGGGAACTATTACTATATCTATTCAACTTATGGTGGTTGGCCTGCATCGCAAACCGTATTTCGCTCCAGCTCTGTGTTTGGGCCGTATGAAGAGCGCGAACCTATCATTTTATATCAAAAAGAGAATATCCATCAAGGAGCTTTAATCCAAACACAAACAGGTGAGTGGTGGACTATGCTTTTTTACGACAGAGGTCCCTACGGACGTTTACCAAATTTGCAACCGGTGGTTTGGAAAGATAACTGGCCACTTATTGGTGTAAATGGTGATGGTAATCCTGTAACTACCTATAAGAAACCCAATGTTGGTAAGGAATATCCAGTGAAATCACTACCTACAAACGATAATTTCCGTGGGTATAAATTAGGTAAGCAATGGGGGTGGAACCATAATGTTGATAATGCTAAATGGTCATTATTCGAGCGACCGGGTTATCTCCGTTTAAAGACAGGTGAGCCTGTTTCTGGTTTTTTGCAAGCCAGAAATACCCTTACCCAACGTGTTTTTGGTTATCACTCTACAACTAAAAATTCTTATGGAACTATCTGCATGGATGTCTCTAATATGAAAGAAGGAGATGTAGCCGGTTTAGCTCTATTTCAAGATCCTTATGCATATATTGGGGTAACTGTAAAAGATGGTCAAAAAAAGTTGGTGTGGGAAAAAAGTGAAATAGAGAAAGCATCCGAAATACCTGATGTAGATAAAGAAATTTCCATTTCAGCATCTATAATTTATTTGCGTGCTGTAACCAATTATGGTTCAGGAAAGGCTAATTTTTATTACAGTACTGATAATGTAAACTATACTAAGTTTGGCGATGAATATAGCATGCAATATAAACTATCCATCTTTGTAGGTATTCGTTTTAGTATTTTTAATTATGCCACTAATCAAACAGGTGGTTTTGTAGATATAGATTGGTTCTCTACTGAAGAAAATTTCAATGAAGATATGTTCTATGACAAATCTTTTGTTGGCTATACTGAAAATGAGATAACCGTAGATAAAATCTATACGGATAAAACAGACCTGGAAATGATGGTTGGTTCTAATCGTACTATTAAATTAACTGCTCGTTTTAAAGATGGACATGAAGAAACCATAACTACAAGGGCAACTTATTTGGTCTCTGATCCTGAGGTGTTGTCTGTTGTTAATGGTCAAATAATCACAAGAAAAGTGGGAGATTGTACAATAACAGCAATGTACGAGGATTTGCTTGGCAACCGTAGAACCTTGGATTTATCTATTAAAGCGAGTTATTTTCCTTTTACGTCTGATATCTTTAATCCAATGATATTCGGAACAGGCACTTACGATGAAAACACGCGTACTTTGATTACGTCCCAATATGGGTTTGGAGGGTGGAAATATGACAATGGTATCGATTTGAGTAATTATAGAGAGCTGGTAGTAGAGTTAAAAGAAAAACAAAACAGCAGAGCAAGTTTTCGAATTTTTGACAAGAATAACTACTGGATAGAACCTTTTATGTATAATGTTAATGATGCAACTCAATTTGTTATCGATCTTCATTCTATGAAAGATAAAGATGGAAATAAAGTAAATCCTCAACATCTGTTTATTATAGGATTTTGGTCGTTCGGAGGTAGTCCGATTAAGATAAAAGATGTCTATCCACGAGGAATTATCAATTCAATTGATGAGGTTAAGGATGAGATCTGTTCAGACACTTTAGTTGATGTATATACTATAAGTGGCGTAAAAATTTATTCTCAAATTTTGAAAAGTGATGCAATCAAACAACTGCCTGCCGGAATTTATATTATAGGTAGAGAAAAAATAGCGATTTTTTGATAGTGTAAATTAATTTGTGCCATAACCATATAACCGGTTAGATAAAAAACGAATTGTTTAGGTGGACAATATATTCGCTAAAACAGTTCACACACCCCAATACCCTCATTGCTTCTGCAATAGACCTATTTTGGGTGATCATATTGTTATTATTTAGTTAATTCATCTGCAATCATTTCTGCTTGCTTCAATACAGTTTCTGTTGCCAACAGTTGCATATCGGGTGGATAGCCATATTTTCTAAGCAACCGTTTTGCCGATAGTGGGTTGTTTTGCCTGTGATTTTAGAAATTCCCAACGTGCTTCTTTAGGAACGAAGAATACATTTTCCGCTCTGTATTCGTCCATATCTTCCGGATCGGCGCCGTTTATCTCCTCAGCTTTTAGTTTGGCATATAGTTCCTCAAATGCATCGGAAATGTATTTAAGAAAAATAAGTCCCAATGCAATATGCTTATATTCGGCTGCATCTATATTTTTTCGCAGTTTATCTGCCGTTTTCCAAAGTTGTTTTTCCAAAGGCTCTTTAGCCATATTCCCGTTTTTCTTTGCCATCTCTATTTTTCTATATTATTTTCTATAAGTTAAGAATTTAACTTGCTATCAAAGTTAGGGAATATTGCGGTATAATAAACAGTAACATCCCTGAAAGTTTTCTACATTCAGGGATGTTACTGTTTACTGATAGTGTGGTGCCACCAGGAATCGAACCAGGGACACACGGATTTTCAGTCCGATGCTCTACCAACTGAGCTATGGCACCTTTATAAGGTATAAAGCGGGTGCAAAGATAGATGAAATTTCTATTTCCGCAAGTTTTTATCTCATAAAAACTGATCGATAAAAAAAATAGATTAACTTTGTCCGCGCATTTTTATTTTTATTACGGAATGTAGCGCAGTTGGTAGCGCACTACGTTCGGGACGTAGGGGTCGGGCGTTCGAGTCGCCTCATTCCGACACTAATTAAAGAGCTGTGAGAAACGTTTTCTCATAGCTCTTTATTAATATTTATAAGAGAGTTAAACTCCTCTCTTTTTTTATTGATTAGTGAATTAAAGGCTCTACTTTTGGCGGTATCAGGAAACATAGGCCTATGTGATGAGAGTTTCTTAAGCTCTTGGGCCACACTCAACACTTTATACTGGGTAGGAGAGAGGGCATATTCTATGAATCTGTCAAAAATATAATCTACCGCCTGAGACGAGGGGTGAGTCATGTTTTCAGCATAAAAACGGTAATCTCTTAATTCATCAATCACTATTTCGAAAGCGGGGAAATAGTGAGCGTTGTTACATCTCTTTATAACCTCTTCAACAGCCAATATTAGCGTAGATTTACTTACCTGGTTTTGGTGAAGACCGTCACTTAGATATCTGACCGGACTAATTGTGAATATCCAATTCTTATACGGATCTCTTTTTACCATATCTGTAAGAACGTTGGCTGTTTCATCAACAGATAGCAGTTCGCGCAAAAAACGATTTTGCGGTAGTTTATGACAGTTTGACACAACCTGATGGTCTGTTTTATCTTTGTAGATAAAGGCTGTTCCTAAAGTTACAATAATCCATTCTGACTCTTTAAAAAAGAGAGAATTTATTTTTAGATCTCTGTTGGCTTGTATTAGAAAATCATCCTGGCTTCTCTTTGCAAATTTGCTGTGATGTGAGAAAGAGCAGAATAAAGAGTCAACTTTAATAACATCGTCTAAAGTGAATAGTTGTTGTTCATCGCCTTTACTCATAAGGCTTAGGCGAAGAATAGATTGAGCTATAGATATAGGATTGAAAAGAGTTCCAAAGGGGTTTATTAGAGTTTTGAAATATAAATTTGAGAATCTTGTTCCAATTTCTTCGGCAAAACATGAACCGCAAAAGAGTAGCTTATTCTGATAAGTAAGCTGTTTATCAAGAGGTTTAATGCTAATTGGAGTCTGTAATTTCATAATAGCAAAAGTAGTTTATTATTTATTAAATTTGCAAATAAAAAAGG
>DASRNO010000044.1:0-4569 GCA_035647375.1 Bacteroidaceae bacterium | reverse complement strand
ATTATAAACGTAGATAGTATTAACATGAAAATAGATGCAAAGCTGCCAAATAGAGAGAAAATATTGTGGTACCTACCTTGAAAAAAAGGATGCCTGATAATTTTAGAGCTAAAAAATCTATAAGGTCTGACTATTTTACATTTAGTTTTACTATTCTGATCTGTTCCGTTAATTTTTATAGATGTAATGTTCTCTTCTTGTTCCGAATGAGATATTAGGGTATCTATATTATAGTTGTATGTGCTTTCAATATTATCGGCACTCGATACTGTAATTCCAAAATCTTCCGCAAAAAGCCCGAAATGGCAATATAGAAGAAATAGTGTTAGTGTTAGGATTCTCTTTTTCATCGTTTTTTATCTGATCTGTTATTTAGAGGTACTCTGTTTTATATCTCTTACAAAGAAAATAGTTTTTTGCTAATAGCCAACATTTGTTTTTTTAAATTATTTGAATTCCTGTAAGTTGTTTATGACCCTATTCTAAATTATTTTTGTGGCTGTTAAATTCTCTTTGTTAACTATCTTTATAGAGTATGAAAGAGTTACCTGATGATTTTATAGGTCAAACAGATGATATGTTGGGAAAAAACGCTGCTAAGCAGTTGTACGATGCCATATCAACTAGTCCGATTGTAAGTGTAAGGCAGAACAGAGAAAAGCTTGCTAAATTAACTGGACAGAGAGATGTGGTGCTATCAGTGTTAAATAAGGATTTTATAGAAATTAGACGAGTACCGTGGTGTGAGTCGGGATATTATTTACATAATCGTCCATCTTATACACTAGATCCATTTTTTCATGCGGGTTGTTACTATCCGCAAGAGGCCTCTTCTATGTTTTTAGAGCAGGCAATAAGAAGATATGTTAAAGGCCCAGTAAAAGCATTAGATCTTTGCGCTGCTCCGGGAGGAAAATCTACACATCTTTGCTCTTTGTTACCCAAAGGTTCTGTTATTATCTCTAACGAGGTGGTTAGGGCAAGAGGAGCGGTATTGGTCGAAAATTTAATTAAATGGGGAGCAACAAACAGTATTGTAACAATGAATAGCGCTAAAGATATAGGAGATTCCGGACTGCATTTTGATTTTATTCTTGTAGATGCACCCTGTTCAGGTGAGGGAATGTTCCGTAAAGATAAAAAAGCTATAGATGAGTGGAGTCTGGACAATGTACGCATGTGTGCAGAAAGGCAACGTTCTATTCTTAAGGATATATGGCCGGCGCTACAACCCGGAGGAATACTGGTGTATAGCACCTGCACTTATAATAAGGCAGAAAATGAACAAAATATTATTTGGGCACAAGATGTTTTAGAGGCTGATGTATTGCAAATTCCGGTTCCTAAAGAATGGGGTGTGAGTGGAAGTGCGGAACCGGATTACACTACTCCGGTTTATCGTTTTTTCCCCCATATGGTAGAGGGAGAGGGGCTCTTTATGGCTGTTTTGCAAAAATCTAAGACTACCTTTCAGAGTATTGAAAATACAAAAACCTCTGTAAGTTATAAAAAGAGTAATTATAATTTATCTGAAAAAGTCTGTAATAGTTGGTTGGAAAACTCAAATAGTTATATGTTCGATATAGAGAGTGACAGAATATTTGCATATCCTTTGGATTTGGTCGACTATATGTGGCGAATCCAATCTAAATTGCGTTGTCTGAGTTGTGGAATAGAGATAGGGAGAATTAAGGGGGGTGTTGTTATCCCATCGCACCAGCTAGCTATGAGTCAGGCACTTAAAAAGTCCTCTTTTACCTGTGTAGAACTCTCTTTGGAACAGGCCCTTGATTACCTTCATTATGAAGCTGTACAGATTCCGTATTCACCACAGGGAGTAGTTCTGTTTACTTATTATGGCGTCCCTTTAGGTTTTGCCAAGAATGTTGGCAATAGGGCTAACAATATGTATCCTAAGAGGTGGCGTATAAGGAAACAGGTAAGATAATCAATCAAACATATCGTAAGTAGTTCTCAAAACTCTGAACTCCGTTCTTCTGTTCAATTGATTACAAATTTCACGTTTATCTTCAGGCAATGACATTATAAACTCCTCGGTAAGAACTTGATTTTCTGTAAGAAAAGGATATAGTTCGGAATTTTTTTTTGAGACTATTGCAGGTTGATTCTCTCCATAACCTTTAGCCGAGAGTCGCTCTTTTTTTATTCCGCATGCAGTAAGAAAATTCACAACACTTTCGGCTCTCTGTTGTGAGAGGTTTCTGTTATACACTTCATCACCTTTATAGTCGCTATGTGCGCCTATTTCTATGGTTACATTGGGATTGTCGTTTAACAGTACGGCCAACTCTTTGAGATTTTCAGTAGATTCCGGTCTTAAGGTTGCTTTGTCAAAATCGAAAAGAATATTGTCTATTAGAACAGGTTTGGAGATAGAAGAGAGGGGAAATTGTAGAACATATTCTCGGTCTACTAATAAACTATCAGCAGTAATCTCTTGTTTATAGTTCATATATCCTTTTGAGGTTCCCAAAAGTAGATAGCTGATTCCCGGATTAACTCTGATAGAGAAAGAACCATTTGATTTAACCCCCGTTTTTAGATTTAATCCATCGTTACTAACTATATGTACTTTGGCTTCGGTTAGTTCGTATCCATCCTTTTCGTACACCCATCCGGTTAAAGTATGAACTATTTCAGGTAGATAAAATGAGTATATATTATCACGTCCTCTGGCGTCATCACGGTTTGAGGAGAAAAACCCTCTGTTTAGATTATTTTCAAAAGTAATACCGAAATCGTCCGCAAAAGAATTTATCGGGTATTGCATATTTACAACACTCCATAGAGTATCGCCAATATTTTTGGCTTCGAATATATCCAATCCACCCATACCGGGATGTCCATTAGAAGAGAAATAGAGGTTGCCATTATTTCTAAAGGTAGGAAACATTTCGTCGCCGGGTGTATTGATGGAGGGGCCAAGATTCTCGGCTCCAATCAGGCGACCATCTATGGGAATTCTCCATATGTCTAAACCTCCATACCCTCCGGGTAAATCCGATACAAAATAGAGCCACTTTCCATCAGGCGAAATGGCGGGATGAGCATAAGAATAAATAGTATCTATTTTATCGTCAAAAGGTTTTGCACTCTTCCATTCGGCATCCTGTCGTACGGATAACATAATTTGTGCCGGTCGCGGAGAGAATTGGTCATAAGGACAACGGGTAAAGTACATGGTGTTCAGATTGGGATCAAAAGCGCAACTTCCATCTTCGTATTCACTGTTGGGGCCACCCTCTATGGGTATAGGCTTTTGCCATTTACCCTCACTGTCTTTTTCTGATACGAATATATCACAATTCTTCATACCACTAATACCATTGTTATCGCTGCCTGTAGCATCGTTTCTTGTAGATGTCAGATACAGTTTATCGTTATTATCACCATAAAAAACGGGAGAATAGTCATTGAAACGTGAATTGAAAACAGCCTCTTTCTTTACAATATAACGGGTTGGGTTGACTCTCCACTCTTGTGATAATTGACAAGAGAGAAGCCCGTTTATTGCTAGTATATCGCTGGGGTAACTCTCTAAAAATATCAGATAGTTTTTTTCAGCGTTTTTAAAATCTCCATATTGGAGCTGTATGTCGGCTAGGTGTCTGAAAACTAGCGAGTCGGAATAGTTGTAACGTATGGCATTTCTGTAAGATGATAAAGCTTTAGAGTAGTAATTTGTCTTACGGAAACATTCACCTGCCATAAATGCGCTTTTGGCTTTATCATCCTTTTTGCTCGAAGAGGTAAGAGTGTAAGCTTTCCTATACATTTCAGCAGCGTTAAAATATTCCCCTATAGCAAAATGTTGATCGGCTTTACGTAGATGAAAATCTGCTCCACAACTAAAAAGAAGTGGAGTCAGTGAGAATAGTAAGATTTTATATGCTACTTTACGGAGACTCATTATTATGATTATGAATATCCCTTGTGTTGTTAGGATCTATTATATTAACTGAAAAAATGTATGATTATTGCGGTTTGAGTAAACTATTATGATACAACATTTGCCTAACAACATCATTTAATAATGTTTAGTTTTAATTCTTATGGAGATTACTATTAACACTCAATTTGTGCAATAAATAATAGTATAAATAACTATATCGGGCTATTAAAACTCTACATAAAGAAAAACGCAGAATCTTGATTGTTGAATTATAGACAGGGAGTTATTGATACATCAATATTTTGTTATTATCGTCGTCAGAGTAATTTTCTGTGGCAATCATTATAATATCAATTATATACCATATTCCGCAACCACCCGCAGTTAAGAGCATTAATAACCCTGTACCTATTTTTCCAGTAAAAAAACGGTGTATTCCCAAAAAGCCAAGGAAAACAGATAGCAGTAAAGTGGTAAGCCAGCGAGCGTTCAAAGTTTTGTTAGAGTAACAACCAGATGTCATATTAAATATCTCTGGCTGACGACATCCACATTTTGGGCAGATTTCCGCTTTAATGTTAATTATCTCTCCACATTCATAGCAATACTTTTCATTTTCAGTTTTCATACAATTTATTATTAAATCTATACATGAT
>DASRNO010000043.1:0-14380 GCA_035647375.1 Bacteroidaceae bacterium | reverse complement strand
ATTGTACTGTTACTATGAACATTTATAAAGGGATAAATTTTTGTTTTAATTCATTCTGTAAAATTAATCACACTATGAAATTTGTTGTAAAAACAACTCAATGTAAAAAAAACATATAAAAACCTTGCTTATTAAATCTACATTAACCAAATTTGAAGTCAACTTGAATTATTGCTGATGAACGAACTTGAAAAAAACGATAATAAAGAGTTAGACAGAATGAATTATTTCTCTTATACTGTTAAAGCAGGTAAGCGCATTTATTATCTTGATGTAAAAAAAGACCGCCGGAATGAACTGTATCTATCCATAACCGAAAGTAAAAAAGTCTATTATGGTGAGGGAAGTGAATTACAGGTGAGTTTTGAAAAACACAAAATATTTCTTTATCGCAATGACTTTGGTAAATTTATTGAGGGATTGACTCAAGCTATGAAATTTGTACACAACAAAGAAGAAAAAGAACATCTTCAAGAGCAGAATTCTATAGAAGAGAAGGATGAAAGTAATTTAGAATTAGACTCATCAATAAACAACGTAAACGATGATTTAGATAATCTTAAAATAGATTTTTAATCAGTTTTTTTGTTTTTTTCCTTATAAGAAGTATCTTTGCGCCGCTTCTAACAAAACATGCGTTAAGAGTGCGCCTGTTTTCGTGTGATGGTGAATTGACTATTAACAATTTAGAGTAACACTTAAAAATGAAATCGATCGAAATTAAGGGAGAACCCCGTTCTGAATTTGGAAAAAAATACGCCAAACAACTCAGAAAAAACAAATTAATTCCTTGCATACTTTACGGAGTGGATAAAGATGAGAGTGGATTACCATTAGCTACACCTTTTATGGTAAAGGCAGATGAAGTTCGCAATCTAATATATACTCCCGACATTTTCATTGTTAATCTCTCAATAGGTAAGGAAAAAAAACTTGCTGTTCTCAAAGAGGTTCAATTTCATCCTGTTAAGGATAATATTCTCCATATGGATTTTTATCAAGTAACTGATAAAAAGCCCATAATTATGGATGTGCCCATAAAATTAACAGGTTTAGCAGCCGGTGTCAAAGCAGGAGGAAAACTTACACAAGCACTCCGCCGAATAAAAATAAATGCACTTTACACCGATATTCCTGAATTCATCTCATTAGATGTTACAAATATGGATATTGGCAGTGTTATTAAAGTTGGAGATTTGTCGTTTAACAACTTCGAATTTGCAAACCCTAAAAACACTGTGATATGCAGTGTTGCAACTGCAAGAGTTGTCTTGTCAGTTGAAGAGGAAGAGGTTGAAGAGGAGAAGGAAATAGAAGAAGAAGAAAAAGAAGAGCATACTGACTCTTAAAATAAAGCAAAATGAAATATCTAATTGTAGGATTGGGCAATCCGGGTGATGAGTACCTGAATACCCGCCACAATGTTGGATATATGGTATTGGATGCCTTTGCAAAGGCATCCAATACCGTTTTTCAAGATAAACGATATGGATTTGTGGGGCGAATGCAAATCAAAAATCGTAAACTTGTGCTTTTAAAACCCACTACATACATGAATTTAAGTGGGAACTCGGTCAGATATTGGTTAAATAAGGAAAAGATAGAGATTGAAAGACTTCTGATTGTTACTGACGATTTGGCACTGCCTATTGGTACCATAAGATTAAAAGGTAAAGGAGGCGACGGTGGGCATAACGGATTGAGAAATATCATTCAAACTCTTAGTACTCAAAATTTTGCCAGGCTAAGAGTGGGAATAGGAAATAACTTCAATATTGGAGCACAAGTAAAATTTGTTTTAGACGAATTCTCTACCAACGAAATAGATTTAATCAACAAGCTTATAACTGTAGCTACAGATGTAATAAAAAGTTTTTGTCTATCCGGTCTTACCGATACAATGACTATATACAATAAAAGGGATAGAAACTATTATGGAGACCAGGATTGACCAATGGCTCTGGGCGGTAAGGTTATTTAAAACCCGATCTATTGCATCAGAAGCATGTAAAAAAGGTAAAATAATGATAAATGGGGTAATTGCAAAACCTTCAAAGAGTATAAAAAGTGGCGATATTATTCAGATAAAGAAAACACCCGTAACCTACTCTTTTAAAGTTCTACAGCCCATAAGGAAACGAATAGGTCCTAAAATAGTACCACAAATGGTGGAAAACATCACTCCACAAGAGGAGTACGACAAATTGTATATAAGCAAATATGGTGCTTTTATGATAAGAGATTCAGGACTTGGGCGTCCTACTAAAAAAGAGAGACGAGACATAATCAATTTTATTGATGAGAACATAACAGACTATTTTGATCTTGATGAATAGATTGTATATAAAAAAATAGAACAATGAACGGCAGCAGAAAAATAAAGCGGATACCGATTGAAGATTTTTTCAGAAACTCTATGCAAACAGCCTATAAACTCTCTCCCTCGGGAGAGTTTATATCTTATATGGCTCCCTACAAAGAACGCATGAATGTGTTTGTTTCTGCACGAAAAGGAGGCGGTGCTATACGTGTTACAAATGAGACAGAAAGGAGTGTCGCCGGCTACATGTGGGCCAACAATCACACTATTTTGTTTCTGAAAGACAATCAGGGAGATGAGAATTATCAACTTTACGGCGTTGAATACGATGGCAGCAACCAAAGAGCCTTCACCGCCATTCCAGGAGTAAGAACAACCATTATTGACGATCTACCCGATATAGACGATCAGGTAATAATAGGAACAAACCAACGTAATCCTGAGATTTTCGACCCCTATCGTCTTAACCTTGATACAGGAGAATTGACATTAATAGCCCAGAATCCGGGAAACATACAGGAATGGATAACAGACCATAATGGAGAGTTACGAATAGCGGTGGCTATAGTAGATGGCGTAAACACTCAAATTCTTTACAGAAAAAGCGAAACAGAGGAGTTCACTCCGGTTATTACAACCAACTTTAAAGAAGAGATAAATTTAGTAGCTTTTACTCCCGATAACCTTTATGTGTATGCAATAACAAATTTAGGACGCGACAAGAGCCAGCTTGTTATAATGAATCCCGAAACCTGTCAAGAGATAAAAACTATTTACTGGAATGATCAATATGACATTTCAGGGGTAAACTACTCAAGAGTAAAAGGCAAATTGACACATGCGGCATACATAGGACATAAAAAAACAGAGCGTTTCTTCTTTGATAATGATACAGAGATTATGTACAATAGGCTGGGCCAGCAGCTGGAAAAATATCAATATGGAATAGCTTCATCAAATAGAGCCGAGGATGTATTTCTAATAGCAGCATCGAATGACCGTTGTCCCGGAGTCTATTTCCTTTACGATTCTGATAGTAATAAGCTTACTAAAATAGCCGAGGTAAAACCTTGGATAAAAAGCGATGATATGGCAGATATGATTCCAGTGCTTTATACCTCTAGAGATGGTTTAAAAATAGAGGCATATCTTACCCTACCCGCCGGTCTTACTATGGAAAAAGCCTGTAACTTACCTGTTATCATAAACCCTCACGGAGGACCATGGGCACGAGACACTTGGGGATATAATTCAGAGGCCCAATTTTTTGCTAACCGTGGATATGCTCTATTTCAAATGAATTTTAGAGGATCTACCGGATTTGGAAGAAGCTTTTTGGAAAGCAGCTATAAACAGTGGGGTCAGACCATGCAAGATGACATTACCGATGGTGTACTATGGTTGATAGATAAAGGCATAGCCGATCCTGCAAGAATAGCCATATATGGCGGCAGTTATGGAGGATACGCTACCCTATCAGGCCTTACCAAAACACCAGAACTTTACGCTTGTGGAGTTGATTACGTGGGTGTATCGAATCTTTTCACCTTTATGAAAACTATTCCCCCTTATTGGAAACCCATGTTAGAGATGCTTTATGAACAGGTGGGAGATCCAATAAAAGATAAAGAGATGTTAAGGGAAAACTCTCCCGTATTCAATGCTCATAAGATAAAGGCACCTCTTTTAATAGCACAAGGATCCAATGATCCAAGAGTGAACAAAGCGGAAAGTGACCAAATGGTAAAAGCTTTAAAAGCCAGGGGGATAAAAGTAGAATATATTGTGAAAGAGAACGAAGGTCACGGATTCTCAAATCAAGAAAACCGTTTCGATCTATATAGGGCAATGGAAAACTTTTTTGAAACATATCTATAAAAGATAAATGATGGGGCGGAACAACTTTTTACATCCCAAATTAGGAGAGATTATTGTTAAAAAAAATTTTAAAGCTAAAGGTATTTCCATGCGCCCAACCGCTGAAGGTGTGATTGTGACTGTTCCGGTTTTTTTGTCGGGAAATAGAGTTATAAAACAGGTTCTCGATTCAAACATTGTAAATCTTTCAAAAAATCAAGCACAAATAAGAGTTCAAAATAAAAAAAACCCACATACTGAGGAGGATTTGATTGCTATAGCCAAGAGAGTATTACCCGAAAAGCTCTTCCGATTATCAAAAAAACATGGCTTACCCTTCAATAAAGTTACCGTAAGAAGAAGCCGTACAAGATGGGGCAGTTGCTCTACAAAAAAGAACATTAGTTTATCCTGTTATTTAGTGTTGTTGCCTGATCATCTTGTAGAATATGTTATGATTCACGAATTATGTCATACAATAGAGATGAATCATAGCGATCGCTTCTGGGCTTTAGTTGAAAAAAATACCGGCGGTAAATCTAAAGAGTTACGGGCTGAACTCAGAAAACATAGAGTTATACCTTAACCTAATGCAAACAACTACTTAACGAGCATTTATTTTAATAATACTTACAATTGTCTTCATGGCTTTCTCCATACTTTGTACAGAGATATACTCATAACGACTATGAAAATTCATTCCACCGGTAAAAATATTGGGACAAGGTAAACCCATATACGATAATCTGGCCCCATCGGTTCCGCCTCTAATCGGTACTATGCGGGGTGATATACCAATATCTCTCATGGCTTCAACAGCCAAATCTACAATCTCCATTACAGGTTCTATCACCTCTTTCATGTTACGGTACTGATCTGACACTTTGAGTTCTACAGTACCTTCGCCATACTCCTTATTCAAAATGGAGGCATAATAGGCTATCATACTCTTTCTCTTTTCAAATTTATCCTTGTCGTGATCACGAATAAGCCATTCCGCTTCAGCACTATCAACCGTTCCTTTTAAAGAGACCAAATGGAAAAATCCTAAATATTTCTCTGTAAAACGGGGAGTCTCTAATTCTGGGAACATACTTATCATACTATTTGCTAACAGAAGAGCATTTACCATTTTATTTTTTGAGTATCCCGGATGAACGTTAAGACCTTTGAATCTGGCAACAGCAACAGCCGCATTAAAATTTTCATATTCTAACTCACCCTCTCCTCCTCCATCAACAGTATAAGCCCAATCACAACCAAAACGAGAAAGATCAAAATAATCAGCTCCGCGTCCAATTTCCTCATCGGGAGTAAACGCCAATCTCACTTTACCGTGTGGAATTTCAGGATGAGCCAACAGATATTCTATTGCCGATATTATCTCAGCTATCCCCGCCTTATCATCTGCGCCGAGCAATGTCTTCCCATCTGTTACTATAATATCATCTCCTATAACATTCAATAGTTCGGGAAACATTTCAGGGGAAAGAATCACATTATCCTCTCTATTAAGTATTATATTTTCCCCGTTATAATTTTTCTCCACTCTGGCTCTAACTTGTTTTCCGGAAATGTCAGGACTAGTATCAAGATGTGCTATAAAACCAATTACAGGAACTTTTTTCGTTATATTAGAAGGTAGAGTAGCAAAAAGGTATCCGTTATTATCTAACTCTACTTGTGTTAATCCAAGCTCTATAAGTTCCTCCTTTAGCGACAACGCAAACTCCCTCTGTCCATCTGTACTGGGAACCGTATAGGAATTGGCGTCTGATTGGGTGTTGAATCTGGTATATCTCAAAAATCTTTCAAGTATATCCATTATATATTGTTTTTTATGCAAAAATAGTTCAACATTGTTGACAAATCGCTATATTCTAAAAAAAGGTTGTCATGTGACAACCTTTCTATAGGTGGGTAAGCTTACTATATCGCGCCGCTACAACCAACTTACCTTTGCTGCCGTCAAGCCCTGGAGGATTCGAAGGGAGCAGGCCGTATAGGACTTACCCGTATGATAATGCAAATGTACTACAAAAAATCCAATTTTAAATGATATATCCTTCACTTTTATTTTATCAACCAAACCCCAAAAAAAAATATTATATTTGCGGGCAGTAAGGCAAGTATAGCATAACTGATGAAAGAAAAACAACAAAATATTATTCAAGCCACAATGTTGCTGGGTATTTTTCTTGGAGTATATCAAACTGTAACATTGATATCAATGATTCTTACCGTTAATTTCAAAATTGGTTCTTTTATTTTTATGCTCTTGACTCTTGGTCTCCCTTTTGTAGCCGGATTTTTAATTAAAAAATTCAGAGACAAAAACAACATAGTTTTTTTCCCGTTCTCAATGGCCTGGCTCTTCTCACTACTAACATTCATGTTCGCCAGTCTGCTTTCGGTTATGTTGTTCTATCTCTTTTTGAGATTTATTGATAACGGACAGTTTTTAGCAAATATGTCATCTATGTTCGAAGAGTTTAAACAGATGCTAGAGCAGTTAAATAAACTCAACGATAATACTATCCCTTTCTCCTTTTTCGACCAAATAGATTCTTACATAGAATATTATAAATCGCTCTCCATAACAGGTCTAATTAAAGATCTGTTCTCCACCAATTTGCTATGGGGCAATATATTCTCTCTTATTATAGCCATCTTTGTAAAAAGAAAAAAAATTGCATAACATGGACATATCTATTGTTATTCCTCTGTACAATGAAGCCGAATCGATAAGTGAACTTTACTCGTGGATAGACAGGGTAATGGTTAATAACAATCTTAGTTATGAGGTTATCTTCATTGACGATGGTAGCACTGACAACTCTTGGGAAATAATTGAAAAACTGCGTAAAGAACACCCTGAAATTTCGGGCGTCAAGTTTAGAAGAAATTACGGAAAATCTCCCGCTCTTTATTGTGGATTTGAAAGAGCCGTGGGTAATATAGTCGCCACTATGGATGCTGATTTACAGGATAGTCCGGAAGAGATTCCCCAAATGGCTAGAATGATTAATGAAGATGGCTACGATTTGGTTTCAGGTTGGAAAAGAAAACGTTTCGATGGAAAATTCAGTAAAAATCTACCTTCTAAAATATATAATTTCACTGCCAGAAAAGTTACCGGTATAACATTGCATGATATGAATTGTGGCCTAAAATGTTATCGTCGTGAAGTGATAAAAAATATTGAAGTATATGGTGAAATGCATCGCTATATACCCTATCTGGCTAAAAATGCCGGATTTGACAAGATAGGAGAAAAAGAGGTAAAACATCAGGCACGAAAATATGGCAGTAGTAAATTTGGTCTAGACCGTTTTGTTAATGGATATCTTGACCTTATGACATTATGGTTTTTAAATAGATTTGGGAAAAAACCGATGCATTTTTTTGGACTATGGGGATCAATAATGTTTCTCATCAGCCTATTGGCCATAATTGTTGTTGGGATAAACAAATTGATTGCCCTCGCTAACGGAATTCCGGCCAGACTGATAACAGACAATCCCTATTTTTTTATAGCTCTATCAGGTATGATAATGGGCACATTAATGTTTCTGACCGGTTTTATTGGAGAGCTAGTAAGTAGAAATGCACCGGAACGTAACAATTACAAAATAGAAAAAGAGATATAATTAAGATGGGGTGCTGTTTCCGAAAATCCACATTGACCTCTATTTATGCCAACAGGTTGTTTATCTCTGTTATACTTATTGTACTCCTATCTTTTGTCTCCTGTTCTGATTCAGACTGTGTTCTTACCAATAGCGTAACGGCAAATATAAAATTGTTTGAAGGAGTTAAAGGAGAACCAGTTGTAATATTAGACACTCTTACAATAAAAGCGACAAGACCTCAAGGCGATACAATAATTATTAATCGTGATACGAGAGCTACCGGCTTTCTTTTACCCTTAAGCTACACATCAACTTGTGATATTTTTATTTTCTGCTACAACGATTACATATATGACTCACTATATATATACCACACCTGCGAGCCAACATTTATTTCAATAGAGTGCGGAGCAGTTATGTATCACACCATAACCGATGTACAATGCAGCAACAATGTTATGGATTCGGTAAAAATAGCTAATGCTAAAGTTGATAATAATGGCAACACCAATATCAAGATATTTTACACTCTCTCTGAGTAGTTTACTCTGCTTTGCATGCACATTTTTGTCGGCACAAAACAGAAGCGAGCAACACTCAGAAGTAGAGAAACCTCTTATTAGCAGTCTCTCTATATCCGCCGATCTTTTTGGATATGTGTACAGCCTCTTTTCAGATCAATATTCAAGCTCCGAAATAGGTTTAGATGCCGGCATAAAAAATATAATCTTCCCCACTTTTGAATTTGGCTACGCCATTTCTGATAAAACAGATTTTAACAACAATCTGAATTATAAAACTAACTCTCCATATTACAGAATAGGATTCGACTACAACACTCAACATAAAAAAGGATCTACAGGATTTATCACTGTAGGTGCCCGATACGGATACACATCGTTTAAATATGATGTTGAGGGATACATGTTCGTAGATCCTGTATGGAACACTACACTACCTCTCTCCTTAAAAAATATTCCTAGCTCATCACATTGGCTGGAGTTAACAGCCGGTATAAGATCTGTTCTCTGGAAAAACATTGGCATGAGTTGGTCTATAAGGTATAAAATACGTCTTAATACTAAAGATGGCTATAATAGTTCTCCATGGTACGTGCCTGGTATGGGAATAAACAGAGCCACATGGATTAGCGGTAGTTACAGAATATTTTTCTCCATACCTTTTCATAACTTTAAAACAACAATATGAAAAAATGGCACTACCCATTTTTGGCATTTCTACTGATAGGAACAATACTTATCCTTTCAGAAAAGAGATCTAAGTACCGTACAGATGTAGGTGAAATATTTGGAACAAAATACAAAATAACATATTATCACAGCACTACGCTGCACAATAAAATTCAAAAACGTCTCTACCAAGTTGACAACTCTCTATCCATGTTTAACGATAGTTCTATAGTATCGATTATAAATAGAAACGGTAAAATTAGACCTGACTCTATGTTTACTCAGGTTTTTAGCTTGGCAAAATCGATATCGACACTTACCGATGGTGCTTTTGATATAACCGTTGCTCCATTGGTTAATGCTTGGGGCTTTGGTTTTGAAGAGGCCTGTAATATTACACCGGATGTGATAGATAGTATTATGAGTTTTGTTGGCTATGAACTGGTAGAATTGCTGGATGGAGAGATTGTAAAATCAGATCCTAGGATAACACTCGATTTCAGCGCAATTGCCAAAGGATTCGGAGTAGATATGACAGCCTCTCTGCTTGAGGATGAGGGTGTCTATAACTACATGGTAGAGATTGGTGGCGAAATAGCTCTCAAGGGAGTAAACGCAAAAGGTGAAACTTGGAAAATTGGTATAAACACACCTGAAATAGATTCAATAGAAATAAATAATGGTTTGCAGGCTATTATGACTCTTTCAGATAAGTGTATGGCCACTTCGGGAAACTACCGTAACTATTACTATAAAGATGGGAGGAAAATAGCCCACACCATAGATCCCAGAACTGGGTATCCGGCAGAACAAAACTTATTATCTGCAACTGTAATAACCTCAAATTGTGCCATAGCCGATGCATACGCCACAGCTATGATGGTTATGGGTCTTGAAGAGGCCCTGAGTTTTTTACAGAAACATCAGGAAGTGGATGCTTATTTAATCTACTCGGATAGTTTGGGCAACATTTTAACCACATTTACTCCAAACACACAGTCATATCTATTCGAAGAGTTCTGAACCCGGCTGTTTAGTAGATATCTTCAAGTAATAACAATCCTTTTTTAGGTAGTTATAAGTTTTTTATAACGATAATATAGAAGATAAAACCATAGAGGCGCTCTCTACATCGGGTATATCCTGGACTATCAATCCTCGCCTGTTCCCCTGCTCTCTTAATCTGCATTTAGTTGGATTAGCCATTGCATAATTAATAACAGCACCGAACACATCGCTATCATAATATGCAGAGCTCTGATCGTTCACAAACAGAAGATTCATACGTCCATTTTTTAGAATTATCTTGTCTATTCCTAATTTTCTACCTTTTATCCGTAGTGGTACCAACTCTATTAAATCTTTAGCCGGTTTTGGCATATTACCAAAACGATCTTCCATACGTTTTATAAAACCATTAAGTTCGGACTCTTTTTCTATACCATCAAGCTCTCTGTATAACAACATTCTCTCACCACTTCCCGGAACATATTCATTGGGAAATAAAAGCTCCATATCACTCTCCACATTACAATCGTTAACATAATCTATTCCTGAATTTTCAGAACCACCTGCTACATTTTTCTCAACAAATAAATCAGCAAATTCAGTTGTTTTTAATTCAACAACAGCCTCTTTCAATATTTTCTGATAAGTATCGTAACCCAAATCTGCTATAAATCCGCTCTGTTCTGCACCAAGCATATTTCCGGCACCCCTTATATCCAAATCCTGTAAAGCAAGTTGAATACCGCTACCTAATTCGTTAAAACTCTCTATTGCCTGCAGGCGTCTTCTGGCCTCTTTAGAGAGAGAGCTCAAAGGTGGAGCCAATAGATAACAGAAGGCCTTTTTATTGCCCCTCCCCACTCTTCCTCTCATCTGATGAAGATCGCTCAATCCAAAATTGTGTGCCTGATTTATAATAATGGTATTCACATTCGGAATATCAATACCATTCTCAATTATCGATGTAGCTATCAATATATCATAATCATAATTTACAAAACCCATCAAAACATCCTCCAGTTCGTCAGGATCCATCTGTCCATGTCCTATACAGACTCTACAATCAGGAACTTCTGATTTAACCAAAGATGCAAGCTCCGTAAGAGTTGATATTCTATTACTTACCAGAAAAAGCTGACCATTACGGCTCATCTCAAAATTCACGGCTTCGCGTATAATATCACGGCTGAATACGTGTACTTCGGTTTGAATTGGATATCTATTTGGCGGAGGTGTTTGAATAACCGAAAGATCTCTGGCACCCATAAGAGAGAACTGTAAAGTTCTGGGAATAGGGGTAGCAGTCATGGTTAATGTATCCACATTCACCTTGATATGTTTTAACTTCTCTTTTACCGACACGCCAAATTTCTGTTCCTCGTCTATAATTAATAATCCCAAATCTTTAAATTTAACATCCTTGCCTATAAGCCTATGAGTCCCGATTATAATATCTATAGATCCCTCTTTAAGATTGTTTATTATATTAGAAATCTGTTTATAACTTCTGGCACGGCTCAGATAATCCACCTTACATGGAAAATCTTTTAACCTCTCGCTAAAAGTCATAAAATGTTGAAAAGCCAAAATAGTTGTAGGCACCAGAACAGCCACCTGTTTACTATCCGATACTGCCTTGAAAGCAGCTCTTATGGCTATTTCGGTCTTTCCGAATCCCACATCTCCGCAAACAAGTCTATCCATTGGACGACTACTCTCCATATCAGATTTTATATCCTGAGTAGCTTTCAATTGATCAGGAGTATCCTCATAAATAAAACCAGCCTCCAGTTCGTTCTGCATAAAATTATCAGGACTAAAAGAGAAACCTTTTTCGTTAAGTCTACGTGCGTATAATTTAATAAGGTCTCTTGCTATATCTTTAATCTTTCCTTTGGTACGCTCTTTTAAATTATCCCAAGCCACTGTACCCAGTTTATTAATCTTAACCGGAGTCCCCTCACGCCCCTTATACTTCGATATTTTGTGAAGAGCATGAATCGAGACAAAAACAGTATCGTCGTTTTTGTAGAAAATTTTTATCACCTCCTGAGAAGAGTCGCCATTGGGTATTCTAACCAATCCTCCAAACCTGCCCACACCATAATCTATATGAACCACATAATCACCAATTTCAAATTCGTTAAGCTCTTTAAGAGTTAACGCCACTTTTCCTCCACGTGCCCTGTCGCTTTTTAGATTATATTTATGAAAACGATCAAATATTTGATGATCGGTAAAAAAACAGCACTTAATCTGATTATCTGTAAATCCCTCATGCAGAGTCTTATTTACATGGACAAAATAAAAATTATCTCCCCTTTCATAAAATATTGTTTTCAATCTCTCCGCTTGTTTCGCACTATCAGTAAGTATAAAAATAGAATAACCCCGAGTCACATATTCTGAAAGTGTGGCAGATAAGAGATCAAAGTTTTTATGAAAAACAGGTTGAGGTGATATATCAAATTTAAAAACATAGTCGGGTGTTCCAGAGGGTTTTGAACCAAATTCTATCTGAAGAAAACTGCCAGCCTTATTATAATACTCATTGGCAGTTATAATAGCAGGATTATGTGGTTCTATTTTATTGTCACCCTCAAATGACTCATTCGCTTTCATTCTCAACAGAACACTCTCTTGTCTGTTAACCTCATTATGTACAAATCCCACTCTTTCCCTAACCAGAAATAGATCTTTCGCCACTATAACGCTCTTGTTAGGGAAATAGTCCAGTAACGAATCAGACAACAATTCATCCGATTTTATATCAGGGACAACTGTTATCTCTTTTTTCAGCCCCTGTGAGAGTTGATTCTCAACCTCGAAAGTCCTTATACTCTCTATATCGTCTCCAAAAAAATCTATTCTAAAAGGATATTCTGATGAGTATGAGAATATATCTATAATACTTCCTCTAAGAGCGTACTGACCGGGTTCGTAAACATAATCTACCCTCTCAAAACCTAAATTGAATATATTTGTCAATAAAATCTCTCTATCTATATTCTCTCCTACCTTGAGCGATATTGAATTTTGATTAAACTTACCGGTAGAGACCACCTTCTCGGCCAGAGCATCAGGCGAGGTAACAACAAATACAGCCCTGTTATCCCGCCCCTCTGCAATAGATGCTAAACGACTTATTATCTCAGTTCTAAGAATTATATTGGCATTGTCTTTTTGTCCATATTTGACCGCTCTTCTATAAGAAGATGGGAAAAAAAGAACATTGTCCTCTCCCATTATCTGTGTAAGATCGTGAAAAAAGTAGGCCGCCTCCTCTTGATCATCTAGAATAAAAAGAAAGTTTTTCTCCAACTCTTCCGTAAATAACGAGCTAAAAAAAAGAGATGCTCCCGATGCACGAAGCCCCTCCAGGAATATATGTCCGGTAGACTTTTCCCGTAATTTTTGTGATATTGCCTTATGAGTAGCGCGTTTGGCGAATATTCGCCTTAATTCAGATATTTCCATTATTCGAATATGCAAATTTAGCCAAAATCAATAAGAGTACAATAATCTCAATTCATTCTTTAATCACAATCTTTCAAAAAGCGTATAGGTTGTTTTTACAGTCTAATCTTTTTAACTGAAAAAGAAGCTGCCTATAAACATAGAAAGAGCACAGAATAAGACTCTTAACAACATTAATACAGGTGATATAACAAATGCACGCCAACGGTTGGAAGAAAAATAATCTAACACCATCACTTTATCTTCTCCTTTCAGTGTTTTATTATATTCTGGTATTATTATTAATTCTTGTTTAGCAAAAACTATCAATAAAGAGACTGAAATAAACAATAATATCATAAACCAACTCTCTTTTCTTCTGTCATTGCCATATAATACCTCATAAAACCGATTTTTTCTCATTTGGAAAGATTATTTTGGAGGGAACTTTGAACCCATCAGAGATAAAACACATAATAAAAACAAAAACAAAGCTATCATAAAAAACTTTTTATCAAAGCCACTGATAACCATATATATAATGGATAGCAATATAGAGATTGAACAAAAAACCACAGTTACTATTGTAAATATGTTTCTTTTTAGAGAATCTTTGACCTGTAATTGTTGTGTTTTTTTATAATCAGAATTGTAAAAAACTGCGACAAAAATAACGCTTAACACAGCGATAACAATTATTAAAATACTATTTGAATCCATAAAGTTGAAATATTATTTAATTGTTAAGCAAAGTTAAATTAGTGCACATTGAACTTTCTCAACAAGTGTTATTGTTATATATTGTTCATAAAAAACGGTAATTGCACTATTTTTTTACCGATTATATCTTAGGTCTTAATAATTCATGCATAATATTAACATGAGATATTATTACAAATTTTAAAGTATAAATCACC